>CAZVXU010000007.1:0-22721 GCA_964631585.1 uncultured Spirochaetaceae bacterium
GGTAGCGGCGCAATATGAGGCCCGAGAGAAAGAACAACGGCACCTCGGAGACCGCGCCGATGGAATGCGCAAGCCCCACATCGGAGACGGTGCCGCCGACCTCCTCGATCAGAAGCGGAATGAAGGTGATGCCCGCCCGTAGTCCCGTGAACGCTACCATGGCGGAGCCGAGAAGCAGCAGATAGCTGCGATTGCGGAGCACTGCGCGCAGCCCGTCGAGGAACCCCCGAAGCGGCGGGGTCCGAACCTCGGGGGCCGGTGCGGCGAGGGATAGTTCCTTCGGCGTCCATTCTGCGGCCGCCTGCTGTCCCCGCAAACTCGGGCGCTCGGGTCGTGGCGAGCGCGGCGGGCGCGGCATGAACAACGCCGTCCCGGCGGCGGCCAGCACGAGGACCAGGTACGCCGGAAACAGCAGCTCGAGACCGTAGCGGTCGGTGAGGAATCCGATGACCACGGCCGCCGCTGCGAACCCGAGTGATCCGAAGCCTCTGGCAACGCCGTAGTCGGGTGGGCCGGGCGTGTCGCGGCGGGACATGATCCAGGCGTCGAGTACGGCGGGAAGGGAGTTCGCGGTTACCGAGTACAGCAGTGCAAGCCCGACGATCGCGATGAGCGAGAAGTGCACCATTGGTATGAGGTTGACCACGACTGCGGCGACGATGAGAACCGCAGCCACAAGAAATCTCGGCGACCGGATGCGATCGGTAACCGAGCCGAGAACGGGTTGCCCCACCAAGGCGAGAGCGAACACAGCCGCCATCACCGTGCCGATCTGGCCAGGCGCATATCCGATGGAACGGAGATAGGGAACCAGGAACGCCTCGAAGCAGACGATGGAGGACCAGAAGAGAAACTGCAGGACCGCGAATCGCGCGGTTTGACCTCTCACGGATACGTGCATGATATACCGGTTTTGACAGAACAGCGGAAAACAGACAAGATGCGTCGGTCAAGACCGATGTCGACTTCTCCGCGAACACAGAGCGACACAGAGCGACAGTTGACTGAGGGCGCGATCGCGCGCATCCTGAGTGCATACGGAGGAGAGACAATGAGCGAACTCATAGAGAAGCTGGAAACCGCCGGGCTCGTGCCGGTCATCGCCATCGAGGATGCGGAGAACGCCGTGCCGCTCGCGAGAGCCTTCGCCGATGCGGGGCTGCCACTTGCGGAAATCACGTTCCGCACCGCGGCCGCCGAGGATTCCATACGCAACATCACCCGCGAAGTGCCCGATGTGCTCGTCGGCGCCGGCACGGTGCTTTCGGTGCCTCAAGTTCAGTCTGCGGTCTCCGCGGGGGCGAAGTTCATCGTCTCTCCGGGATTCAACCCCAAGGTGGTCGACTTCTGCGTCGAGAATGGGATTCCGGTCGTTCCCGGCATCAACAACCCCACCGGCATCGAGATGGCACTCGATCGGGGGCTCGAGCACGTGAAGTTTTTCCCCGCCGAGGCATCGGGCGGGCTCAAGATGCTCAAGGCAATGAGCGCGCCCTACGGGAAAGTCAAGTTCCTCCCGACGGGCGGGATCAAGCTCGATAACCTCGCCGAGTACCTCTCCTCGCCGATGGTATTCGCCGTGGGTGGAAGCTGGGTGGCCACCAAAGAGCTCATCGCCAAGAAGAACTTCGACGAGATCGGAAACCGGGTGCGCGAGGCCGTGGCGGTGGTCAGGAAGGCCCGGACCGGGGCGCAGAGCGTCTAGTGACGTCTTGACGTTATAGCGTTTTAACGTTACTTTCGTGGTTAGGTCGTCCATGTCCAATGAAACGAAAAGATCTACGATATACTTCGATGAGGATCTGCACGAAGCGTTGCGGTTGAAAGCGGCACACTCGCACCGGTCGGTCTCTGAAATCGTAAACGACGCCGTACGTGCAGCATTGGCAGAAGATCGCGATGACCTGGCAGCCTTCAACGACCGCGTCTCTGAGCCTACAATCAGCTACGAAGTCCTGCTCGAGAATCTGAGAGCGGATGGGAAGATATAGCCTTCACTTCCGCAGGTCCGTCGAGAAAGACCTCCGTTCGATCCGGGCAGGGGACGTGCGAAAGATACTGAAGAGAATCGAGCGCCTTGCCGACGATCCCAGGCCTGCAGGCTGTGAGAAGCTGTCGGGTGAGGAGAAATACCGGGTTCGTCAGGGTGTCTACCGAATACTGTACGAAATCCTCGACACTGAGCTGACTATCACGGTCGTCAAGGTTGCCCACCGAAAAGACGTCTACAAACGCCGTTAGAGCTTTTCGAGGGGACGCTACTCTCGCGCCGACTCCGGCCTCCGCGGTATCGTCAGCACGCCGATTACCACGCCGCTCGCCGCGGCAGCCAGGTTGACCACCATTCCCCAGCGGTAGCCGACGACGAACGCGTCATCGAGGGCGGCAGTTACGGCCACACGCTGGGCGGCGGCGAGGCCGTCCGGAAGCTCCATGGCGAGCAGCCGGTCGGCGTTGCCGAGGATCGCCTCGCGGGCGCCGGCCGGGAGCGACATGGCCTCGAGCGCCGGCGCGAGGTTCCGTGCAAATCCCACTGTAACCACCGTTCCCACCACGGCCACCGCAAGCAGTCCCGAAACGCGTGCAATGGCGTTGTTGACGCCGGATGCTGTTCCCGAGAAACGACGCGGAACGTTGAGGGCGCTCGTCGTGATCGAGGGGATGATGAGCACGATGCCGGCGCCGAGCAGTACCACCGCCGGCAGGATGCGGCCCGCGTAGCTCGTTCCCACGCCGCCGGTGGCGAGAAGGGTGATGGCCGCGCTGACGACGGCCGGCCCCGCTATCATCTGGAACCGGGGTCCGCGGCGGTCGGTCACCGCGCCTGAGGGGCCCGAGAACAGCGTGATGAGCACGGTGGTCGGCAGCACCGCGAGTCCCGCCATGGTCGCGCGGTAGCCGAGAAGCTGCTGGAGGAAAAACGAGAGCAGAAAGAGCGTCCCCGAGAAGGAGAAGTAAATGAAGAGCGTGGCCAGATTGGCGCCGGCAACCTGGCGGGTGAACATCCGGTAGGGTACGACCGGGTCGGTGACCCTGGCCTCGGTGACGAAGAATGCCACAACGGCCAGCACGCCCGCGGCAAGCATGAACCAGCTGCCGGGTCCGAAGACATCCTGCGATGCGCGGATGAGCGAGAAGGAGAGCCCGAAGAGCGCGACGAAGGCGAGCGCCGCGCCCGCCCAGTCGAGCCTCCGCCCCTGCTGTCCGGGGAGGCGGGGCACGAAGAGCACGGAGACCGCGAGGGTCGCCAGGGCCAGCGGTGCCATGGCCAGGAATACGAAGCGCCAGGAGAGCTCCGCGAGAAAGCCGCCGATAAAGGGGCCGAGCGCGGCAATTGCTCCCGAGACGCCGGCCCACAGACCGATGACCGTCCCCCGCTCGGAATCAGGAAAGACGTTGGTGATGATCGCGAGGCTACCCGGTACCATCAGCGCAGCTCCCACACCCTGAAAGGCGCGGGCGGCGATGAGAAGCGGTACCGAGGGGGCGAGGGAGCTCAACACGCTGCCAACCGCAAATATCCCGATGCCTGAGTTGAAGATGCGCCTCACGCCGAAGAGGTCGCCGAGGGCCCCACTTACGAGGATGAGGCCACCGAGCGCCAGGGCATAAGCGTTTACGATCCACTGCACCCCGGTGATGGTGGTGTCGAGGGCGCGCTGAATCGTGGGCAGGGCAATGGTCACCGCGGAGTTCATCAGAAATCCCACCCCGCTCGCCAGAATGCAGGCGGCGACGATGAGTTTTCCCTCGCGGGAGGAGAGTGTGAGACCGCTCATGACTTACTGCACCAGCCCCGGCAGGAATTCCGAGAAGAACGGCACGTAGGTTATGAGAAGCACCACTACGAGCTCCACCGCGAAAAAGGGCAGCACAAATCGGTAGAGCCGCGGCATGGATTCGTTGAAGCGGTATGAGGAGAGGAAGAGGTCCAGCCCCACCGGCGGGGTGATGAATCCGAGCCCGAGGTTTGCTATGAAGATTGCCCCGAGGTGCACCGGCGCGATGCCGAAGAGGTCACCGAGGGGCACCACCAGCGGTGCGACGATGAGTATCGCCGAGAATATGTCCATCAGGCAGCCGGTCAGAAGCAGCGCCCCGTTGAGAATCAGCAGAAACACGAAGCGGCTCGTCACGTGATCCCGCATCCAGTCTCTGAGAATGACGGGAACCTGCGCATCGACGATGTAGAAGCTCAGGCCTCGCGCGGCGCCGAGGATGATGAGCACACCGCCGACGATTGTGATGCACTTCAGCGCCACCTCCGGGAGGCGTCCGAGCGGTATCTCGCGCCGTGCCGCGACCTCGACCACCAGGACGTAGGCCACAGCAAGCGCCGCGGTCTCGACAAGTGTCGTGAGTCCTGAGAAAAACGCCACGACAATGACCACCGGCAGCATGATCTCCGACATCGCCGACTTCAGCGCGGACAGTGCCTCCCTCGGCTCGAACGGGCGGCGCGTGTTTCCCCGCCGTATGGAGACCACCACCCCGATCGCGATGAAGGCAAGTGCGATGAGGGTTCCGGGGACGATGCCGGCGAGGAACATGTGGAAGATGTTCACCTGCGCGATGGTCCCGTAGATGATGATGGCAAGGCTCGGCGGGAAGAGGAGTCCGACGTTGCTCGTGGAGGTGAGAAGGCCGACTGTGAAGCCCTCCGTCTGCTCACCGCGGGTGTAGAGGATGTAGTAGAGCAATCCACCGAGGGCAAGAATGGTCACGCCCGACGCACCGGTGAATGAGGTAAAGAACGCGGAGACGAGGACTGTCGCGATTACCAGGCCGCCCGGGAGCCATCCGAACCACGCTCGGAACAGGTCGACAAGTCGCTCGCCGGCCTTGCTTTCGGATAGAATGTAGCCGGTGAAGGTGAAAAGCGGAATCGCCGGGATGGTGGCGTCGGTGAGGACGTTGTAGGCCTCGTTGGGGATTACTTCGAGCGCCCCGCCGACCCGCGCGAAGAGCAACAGTGCGGCGCCGGAGAGCACGATGAACAACGGCGTCCCGAGAAACGCCGAGGCGACGATGACGCCCAGAAACGGTATCGCAACCTGGGGTACCAGGCGGTACCAGATATCGAGCAGACCCTCGAACCACGCAGGCAGCTGGGGTGCGACCATGTAGGCGACGTTGGCCATGGCGGGAATGGCGAGGAAGCTGCCGACCACGAAGCCGGAGATGCCGACGGCGACCTGCGTCGGTTTCACCGTTGCGGTCCGGGTAAAGCGAAGTGCCATCACGAGCAATCCGATGGGGATCACGGCGACGAACACCCTCGTCGGCACGATACCGACCAATTGTCCGGCGGTGAACCCCACGACGGCGAGTGAGAGTGCGCTCCAGGCCAATGCCACGGCAATGGTGACCGAGATGAATCCGGTCACGTCGTCGAGCACGGTGCGCACTCGCGAGCGCTGCGCACCGTAACCGCCGGAGATGGAGAGGTGGCGGCCCTCACGCGCGGTGATCATCCCGCCGACGAAGGCGAGCACGAGCACGAGGTGCACGAGATAGGCACTCTGCCCGAGGAGGCCGGTTGAAAAAACCGTGCGGAGCAGAATCTCGAGGAGGGGAAACGCCGCAAGCAGGAAGAGTGCAGCGACGGCAACACCGTTCTCGAGCACGCGGAAACCGCGACCGAGCGGATGCTCGGGCAGGAGCACGTGGGGGCCCGACACGCTATCTCCTGTATTCGTCGAGATAGCGCTGGATACGGCGGTAGGTTTCCTCATCGAACACAGTGCCTACCGTAACTTCGAGACTTCGCTCGAACTCGTCGAACCACACGGTGCGCTCGGATTCGGAGAGCTCGATGACGTTGAGGCCGTACTCACTCATGGTTTCGACGGCCTCCGATTCAAGCTCGTTCACCGCCGTGCCGAGCTCCCGTGCGCGCCGCTCGACCGACGCCACGAGGTCCGGTTTAATATCGTCGGGAACACGCCGCCATGAGCGCTGGGTTACGACAAAGGAGCCAAGGAACGGGGCTACCTCAAGATCGAGCATGTTCTTCGCGCGGGCAAACCACTGAAACCCTGCCGCCCCTATGGGGCTGGCGTAGAAGGCATCGACCATGCCGCTGTTCAGGGAGGTGAGCAGGGCGTTCTGTCGCACCGGCACGACCTCATATCCAATGCGTCGAAACGCACGCGCGGTCTGAGGCTGGTCGTCCGCCACCGCGAGCGTCAGATCTTTCAGATCGCTCGGACGCCTGATGGGCTCGTTCGCAAAGAACTTTACCCACCCCGCCTTCGACCACCCGATGACCTCGAACTGGTTGCCTTCGATTGATTCCTCGATGTCCGGACGCAATCGCTCAAATACGTAATCGAGCTCTTCATCCGAGCGGATGAGCACGGGAGCCGAGAGGGCGAAGATCTCATCGGAAAGAAGCGCCAGGGCACTGCTTGTGAACAGTGCTCCCTGGATCTGGCCGATTCGCATCTTTCGAATGATATCGTTCTCCTCCCCGGCTATAGCGTTGTGGAAGACCTGCAGGGTGACCTGTCCGCCGGAGATCTCCCGCCACTCCGCCGCTATGCGGTTGAGCGCCCGCCCCCACGGCGAGGACTCGGGTGCCCCGCTTGCGATTTTCAGCGTAAACGCGTCGGCGGTGCCGGCTGATATCACAAGCATGGCAATAGCCAGCGCAAAGGCCGTAATCGACCGTTTCATTCAGCTTCCTCCTCCATATTTTCGAGCTCATCGAGGCCGACGACGAAGAACCGATCCAGGTTGTCCAGGTAGAAGCGCGCCTCTTCCTGCTTGATGGTATTGATAAGGCCGTATCGGGGATAGGCCTCGGCGTCCACCTCGAGAGCCTGCTCCATGAGGTCGACGAATCGGCGAATGTCCTGCTGCGGGATGGAAACCGAAGTCGCGAGGGCCACGTACGGAGAGGCCTTCTTGCCGTCGGCAAGCTCGACCGCACGCTCGAAATGCTGCCTCGCCTTCTCGCGACTGCCGCCGAGCCCCTCGGGAAGGCCCGCGTAATAGGCGATGTAGAACTCGTGGATGGCACCCTCGTCATATTCCGGGTCGAGCTCGAAGGCGCGGTCCATGAGCGCCCCGGCGCGCGTTGCCTGCACGGCCAGGCCCATGTCGAAGGGATCGGTGGACACCGCCCCCAGCCAGCCGGCGGCGGCCCAGTACAGATATGGCACGTCCTCGGCGGTTGTTTCGGCAAGTATCGCGGGATCCTCGCTCTTCGCGCTCTCGGTGAAACCGGGATAGCGCAGCTCGAGGGCGGTGAACGCGCGATCGCGGCCGCGGATGTAGAGGTTCTTGGCCCGGGAAACCAGCGTCTCTCGCCGCTCGTACTCCGATTGATCCAGCATGGTGGCCCGGGTCTGCAGGAATCCGTTTGCGTAGCTCACGTAGGCGCTCGCGGATGACAGCAGGAGTTCCTCGTTCTCGGGATCCTCGAGGAGGAGCGTGTCGTAGAGTTTCAGCACGAAAGGCAGGGCATCGCCGACGAGCTCGGGATCGTTGTCGGACGAGAAGGCATCGACCTCAGCCCCGCCGGTCGACAGGGCGTCCGAAACCGCGCGCACCGCCATGCGGTTAATGGAACAACCGGCAAGCACGAGGATGAGGGCAAACAGCGCGAACGTCTTACGAACCACAGTGAGTTTGTAAAGGAAGGCGGGGCCTTTTGCAAGCTACGGCCGCGCGCCGGCAGACTCCGTCGGAATCGTTGACGGCGGTCCGAGCTCGTGAAACACTGACGGAACCATCGAAAGGAGGGTGAGTCGTGGATCTCGGACTGAAAGACAAGGTTGCGCTGGTAACCGCCTCGAGCAGGGGGCTCGGCGCGGCTACGGCTATGGAGTTCGCGCGCGAGGGGGCGAGGGTTGCCATGTGTGCGCGCAGTGGCGAGCTTCTCGAAGAACGCGCCGGCGAAATACGGCAGGAGACGGGCGCAGAGCCCCTGGTCATGGAGGCAGACCTCACCAGCCGGGAGGATATCCGCCGGGTCGTTGCAAACACGAAGGAAACATACGGTCGGATCGACACGCTCTTCATCAACGCCGGCGGCCCGCCTCCGGGGCTGTTCGCCGATCTCGATGAAGACGCCTGGCAGGGTGCGGTCGAGCTCACCCTCATGAGCGCCGTCAGGCTGGTGCGGGAGACCCTTCCCATTATGCGCTCACAGGGCGAGGGCAGCATCCTCGCCTGCACCTCGGTGAGCGTGAAGCAGCCGGTCGATGGCCTCATGCTCTCCAACGCCCTACGCATGGGCGTGACCGGCATGCTCAAGACGCTCGCCAACGAGGTCGGGCCTGAGGGCATTCGGGTGAATATGATTCTTCCGGGGTGGACGCGGACCCAGCGTGCGGTGAGCCTGCTCGCCGGTCGCGCGGAGAAAGCCGGGACGACGCCTGAGGAGCAGGAGACACAACTGACCGCCGGCGTGCCGCTGCGGCGCATGGGAGAGCCGCAGGAGTTCGCTCGAGCCGCCGTCTTCCTCTCCTCGCCGGCCGCCGGCTACATTACCGGTGTGTCGCTGCTTGTGGACGGGGGGATCTACAAGGGAAGCCTTTGAGCTAGAACGTCAGGACCAGGTTGACGAGTGTCTGGCCGCTTCCCTCCATCTGGTGGACGAACGACTGGAAGTGGATATTCACGTCCCGGCAGGCTTCCTGCAAGAATGAGAGATAGTAGAGGCCCAGATCAATGGCGGTTTCTCCCCCGCTTTCGGCCTCGTAGAAATCGCTGAGGCTCTTCTCTCGAACCGTTGTCTTCGATTTCTCGCGGATTGCACTCTGCACTTCGTCGAAGTTCGCTTTGTCGTTCGCGATAATGACGTGGAGCCGCCCGCGGTCATGCTCGATATTCGGATGCTTCTTCACCTTGAAAAGGATGTACATCTCGTCGTTAGCCTCTTCCCCGACCTCGTCAGTACGAGCATGGGCGGTCGCGTTGGTCAGGATTTCGAGTAACAGCAGGGCAAGATACTCGCCGATGCTGGCCTTTTCCAGATAGGCGATGAGCTCGTCCCGCAGCCGCGGGACGAGGTCGTTATAGGATTTCGATCCTCGATAGACGCTGAGGATGAACCACGACAGTGGGTTCATGTGGTCGAGATACCGTTCGGCGGTCAGAAGCCGGATACGCTTTTCCTGGTCGATGAGGCGCGGGTCGAGCCGAACGTGCTCCTGTATCGGATCCATTATTTCCCGGCGCACGTCCGATACGGCATGTACATTCCGGTTCAGAAGTGACTCCAGATATTTCGTGTTCACGGGCGTTTGGAAGTCGATGGGATTGCGTGCATTGCGTCGGTTCCAGTGCCGCACCATGTCCGAGTTTACGATCATTGCGTAGATGACGGAGTCGAACTGCCTGTAGAGCATCCCGTAGGTCAGAAGCTTGGTGAGATCGATGATGCCGCGTCGCCGCTCGGTGACGTCGGCGACAGGCACCTCGAACTTGGAGACGTATCCCGAAACCAGAAGCTTCTGAACCGTTGCTGCCGAGAAGTCGGCAAGTTTGAGGCCGTATTCGTCGTTGGTATCGGACAGCCGGAGCCGTTGAAGGCGGTGGTTCTTATGTAGGAAATATGTGACCCCATCATCGCTGAAGATCACACGGATAGGAACCTCTATAACACCGGTCTGCTGGTTCCGCGGCATACTCCTACTCCTCGAGGCATTATTGTTGTGACTTGTTTACTTCGAGAACCCCTTGCAGGAGCCGGGGCTACCTAATCTGTAGCATAGTAGTATCCTGCAGTTATTGCACGCGATTTGCGATGAAGTTGTCCGGAATCTTTCTAAAAGTGAAGAGCAGGCGTTCGAGATTACAAAAAAACGCGACTTGACCCCTCGTGCGCAAGCCTCTAGAATGCCCTAACACACCATCGTGCAAGGGTGGCCCTTATGCTTCGTGGTCTGTCCATCAAGGCTCGGATTACAATTGTTCTCGTTCTGCTTCCGCTCATCTCGCTTGTCGTTGTGGGCTCGGTTGCGCTGATGCAGCAGCAAAACGTACTGCTCGAGCAGGCCGAGCAACAGTTGACCAGGATTGTCGAGGAGAAGACGCTCTTCTACGACACGATATTCCGTCGTATTCAGCAGGAGACACAGGCTACAGCCACGTTTGCCGAGCAGATCTACGCGCTCCCGGCATCCGAGATCTCCTCCGCGCTCGCCGACGAGGGGCGCCTGCTTCTGCCGTGGACCGGTGGCGCGTACGGCTCGCCGGAGCTGCGCTCGCAACTCTCCGATGAGCTTCCTCGCCTCGAGCGCGTCGGCCGCATCCTCGATACTACGGTCGCACACAATCCCTACCTTACCCTCGGCTACATGGGCACCGCAAGCGGCGTTACCGTCATCGATGACGAGGAAGTTGTCGGTATCCTCGAAGAAGCGGAGGGATTCGATCCACGCAGCAGGCCGTGGTACGAGAGCGTCGAACGGGCCGCGGAGCCGACATGGACCGAGCTGTATGTGGATGCCAACACCAAGGATCTCACCGTCAGCGCGGTCGCCCCGGTCAACGCCGCCGACGGCGGGCTCATCGGAGCGGTGGGCTATGATGTGCTTCTGACCACACTTCGGAATGATATCCTCGAGATCGACCTCGGCTACGATCATGAAGCTTTCCTGGTGAACGATGAGGGCTCGGCACTCGTGCGGCCGGGCATGGGCGAAGCCGGGCCGGGTGACGAAGCGGCGGCGAACTGGAACCGGAACTTCGCCACCGACAATCTCCTCGAGGTCGAGAACCAGGCATTTGCCGGCATCGTGTCGCGCATGATCGAGGGAGAGAGCGGCATCGCGCGCTACGAGGATCAGGAAGGCGAGAGAAACTACCTCGTGTACTCACCCATCCCGTCCATCGGCGCGTCGCTCGGTACGATCGTGCCCCAGGCGGAAATACTGCTTCCCGTGCAGGACAGTGGACGACTGCTCGTGATCGCCGTGGGGGTGGTGATCGTAGCTGCTCTCGGTCTGGGTCTGTTCGTAAGCTCTCAGGTCACCCGGCCGATCGAGGAGCTCACCGTGCTCGTGGACAAAGCAAGCCGGGGTCTGGTCGAAGTGCAGGAGATCCCCGTGAGAAGACATGACGAGGTTGGTAGCCTCGCGGCCTCCTTCAACCGCATGCTCGCGAATCTCGGCACCGTGTTGCGCGAGCTCGAGAAGAAAGGAAAATCCTGAGACATGGAACCCGCGTTTCTCTGGCCTAAGCTTTTCGTGCTCCTGCTGCTTGCACTGCTTCTCTACCGGGTCGCAACGCTGCCGTCGTCCGTGACCGGCCGCGAGGGGCTGCGGCCGCTTGCCGCGGTACTCGGGATTCTGGTCGCGCGAGACCTGACCCTCGCGCTCACGGGCATCCCGCTCATTCTGCCGCTCTCGGCCCTTGCGGTCATCGTAGTGTATTTGCTGTGGCTCAAAACGTTTACCGGCTGGACTGTCACCGACCGCGTCTATTTCGTTTTGAACGTCCTGGCGATGGTCGCTGCCGTTACCAACAGGCTTCTCGATGCCCCGGTCGACGTCGGAGCGTTTCACTACGGCCTGTGGATCGAGGCCAACGTCGTCTATCTTGCAGTTTCGCTGGGACTGGTTTCACCGGTAACCAACGAGAACGCGCGGGTGGTGCTTCGCACCCGCTTCGTGCTGATCTCCACCCTGGCTCTCAGCCACCTTGTGCTGCTTCTCTATGGCTACGAGGCGCCGTTGGTTCACCAGGCGCTGCTGCCCGCCTCATACTTCGCTCACGGGGTCGTCATCATCGCCTATTATCGCTGGTTTCACGAGCAGGAGCGTGAATCGGTGGCGTATTATGCGGCGAACCTCGAGTCGATGTTTGACTTCATGAAGAACCTCGGGAGCGCCATATCTCGACGGATCGAGATGTCGGAGGTGCTCGACATCATCGTGAAGGCGGCCTCGCGGAATCTCGGCGCGGACGCCGGTGCAATCCTCCTCGTGGACGAGTACGAGGATGTTCTGCGCGTGCGTGCGACGCAGGGTATCTACCCGCCCCTCTATCCCGTGCCGGACATCGCACGGGTGACCACCGGCAGCATCAAGCGCCACTTTGTGGAGACCCCGATTCCCATCGGGGAGACAGTTCTCGGCGAAACAGTCAGATCGGCCGAGCCTGTCCTGATCTCCAACGCAGCCGAGGATCCTCGCGTCTCCGGCAACGCGGCCGACGATGTGCTGTTCGTGAGCTCGCTCATTGCCGTTCCCCTCATCGTCGCAAACCGCGTCCTCGGCGTGATCTCAACGCTGAAACGTGGCGAGAAGCAGTTCTTCGACGAGCGGGACTTCGAGCATCTGCGCACGTTTGCCGAGTACGCCTCGGTGACTATCGACAACATTCATACATACCTGGAAGTGCTCGAAAAGCGCGAGATGGAGACCGAGCTTGATATCGCCGCCGAAATCCAGGGGAAGCTCCTCCCGGGCAACTCGCCTGCGTTTGCAAACGGATCCCTTGCTTCGGTGACGGTTCCGGCGAAAGGCGTAAGCGGCGACTATCACGACGTTATCTCACTCGATGGCCGACGCCTTGCCATGGTCGTCGCGGACGTGGCCGGCAAGGGGATCCCGGCCGCCATGGTCATGGTCATGGTACGTTCCATTCTCCACCTCGTCGTCTCGCCAAAGCGGGAAGCGGCCGCCGTATTGGGCCTGGTCAATCGGGGCATAACGGGAAGCATCGATCTCGACCACTACGCGACCATGGGCTACCTGATCTACGATCAAGGCAGCCGCGAGGTCACCTATGCCAACGCCGCTCATCACCCGCTGCTCGTGTACCGGAGCAAGACATCAAAGCTCGTTCAGGTCGACACCGAGGGGCTTCCGATCGGGATTGAGCGGGAGGCCAAGTATGGACAGAAACGCTTCACGGTGGATCCGGGCGACCTGCTTGTGCTCTACACCGACGGCATGGTGGAGGCGATGAACGAGAAGGGGCAGCAATACGGACTGGAGTCGCTCAAAGCAGCGATCCGGCGCGCTCCCGACGCGGGGCCGCAGCAACTGATAGACAACGTAATGGCGGATCTCCAGGGATTCGTTGGGAACGCACGCAGGCATGACGATCAAACCATGCTCGCAATGAAAGTGCGGTAAGGAGGCTCGGGTGGCGTTTCGCAACATGGATATACGCTTCAGACGCGCCGGTTCGGTCTATATAGTGGACATCAGTGGCGAGATGGATCTGTACAACGCGCACTCGCTGAAAGCGGTCGTGAAGAAGATGCTCGATAAGGGTATCAATAAGTATGTCATCAACGTTGACAACGTCACCTATATCGACTCCACTGGGATCGGCGCCCTGATGCAGGTTCACTCCACCATCAAGAAGCAGGGGAAGCGCATGCTCCTGGCCAACGTCAAGGGGACAGTCCGACAAGTGATTCAGCTCACAAAGCTCATGGACTATTTCGATATCGTGGAAGACGAAACCGTTGCGATCAGGCGACTGAAGACGGAAGAGTAGAGGTACCACCATGCCCGACCAACTCATTGTGGACGAACACAGCAGGCTGTTCGATACGGCGGGAATGTTCGAGAAGTCGTTCCCGAGCGACTTCCGCCAGATCCGTTACTTTACGCTACTGATAGTGCAGAAGGCGCCGCCGGAGATGAAAGAGCTCCATATCCTCGAGCAGCAGGTTTCCGAGCTCATCAAAAACGCGGTCAAGCACGGCAACCGAAGTGATCCCGAGAAGCTGGTGCGTGTGTGGTTCAGCTTTCGCGAAGACTGGGCGCACCTGATCATCCAGGACGAGGGGCCGGGCTTCCAGCAACTCGAAGAGTGGAATCGGTTCAACCGCGAGCGAAACGCGTGCCTCGAAGAGCGGGACTTCGAGAAGCTGGAGCACTACGTCTCCTTCGAAACCGAGGAGAGTGACGAGTACGACAGCGGCAACGCGATGTTTGCGACCGTGGAGTACTGGAACCAGGGTGTGGTATTCAACGAAAAGCGCAATGCTGTAGCCGTCGCCCGAACCTTTCCACGAAAACGCTACGGCCTTGAGCTCGCAGAAGAGCCGGGATCGGCGTTCTCCTGAGCTTCTTCTTCCATACGTGACTCCGGGGCCGCGGCTACGCAGGTAAGTACAGGAGCTCGTAATAGCGGTTGATGCGCGAAGCGAGCTCCTCGACACTGAAGTATCGAGCCTCGCGAATGAACTCCCGGCCGTCCGCGTAGACGAGCACGGCCGGAATGGTGAAGACCTCGAAGCGGCCCGCGAGAATGGGGAATCTGTCCAGGTCTATGTCGTAGGCCTCGATCCGGGGAAAATCCTCGAGCATCGCGGCGACCCTGGGTTTCAGGGCGGTGCAGACACCGCAGTCGGGTCGTGAGAGATAGAGCAGCTTCATGCCCTCGGTCGAGAGTATATCGTCCACGCGGGACGCGTCTTCTATAACGTGCATGGCGTTAAGATACGAAAAAGGGACGGCCTCGTGGACCGTCCCGGTATGCGTTGCTGCAATCGTGGCGATTGCTACTCGATGGTGATGGCTTCCACGGGGCAGTCTTCGGCCGCTTCCTTCACCGTGTCCTCGAGATTCGAGGGAACCTCGTCAACGATCACCTCGGCAACCTCGTCGCCCATCTGGAAAACCTCGGGCACCGTGCTGGTGCAGAGTTCACACGCCGTACACAGATCTGCGTCGATCTTTGTCTTCATAATAGTCTCCTCTTGGAGTGGATTTGCGGATTTCGCAAGTATGTCCACGGATTTATCTATATTGTAGGCCCGGCTCCGTCTCCTGTCAACAACGCAACGCAGCCGCCGGTAGCCCGTGTTGCTATCCTGCATGCCTGTTGGCGAACCGTCCGCGATGTGATCATATTTGGTGGGGAGGGTTCGACATGCAGCCCCGGTGGGAGTTTAACGACAAGGATCTCCGATTCCTGGCGGGCTTTTTCATGCCGCAGCAGGCCGATGTTGATCGTGTTGTCGCCATGCTCCGCGAAGACGAGGACATCCTCGACGGCATGCTTGCCGACGCCGCGCTCGCGGTTCATCTTCTCGAAAACCCCGAGCCCGTTCTCGACCTCACCCCGCGACTTCTCTTTGCGGTGCTTCTGATCCGTGCCCGCGAAGATCTTCGAACGCGCCCGTTCACCTTCGAGAAGGGCACGAATCGGATGATGGTGATCTTCGACACGAAGCTCATCGTGCAGTTGCTTGCGCAGAAGCCGGTACTGGTATACCTCTCGAGGATGCTCGCTTCGTTCTCGAAGGTGCGCTCCGTGTCGGTGACCGTTCCCGTGAGGCCCGGGATCTGGCGCCGGTACTCCTTCAGCGATTTCGATGTTGAGAGCCTCATCCGCTTCGGCGAGGTCGCCGACGAGGCACGCAGGTTCGCTATCTACAAGCGAATCGCCGACCTTTGCCTGTTCACGGTAAGCATCTTTCCCGAGTATTTGTTGCCGACGGTGGCAGGGGAGGGAAGCACTCGACGCCTGGTACGAAACCGCGAGAAAAAGCGCATAGAGGACTACAACGAGTGCGGCAAGTACTTCTACAAGGAGGCCGCCCGCCTTCCGGATCCCGCCGCCGAGGAAGCACGTGCGGTGCTGGCCGAGCTCTCGGAAAAGTTCGAGATCGCGGTGAAACCGCTTGGCTTTCTCGCCGACCATTACCTTGGCGCGCTGCGCACCAGGACGTTTACCCCCGGCCCGGCTCCGGACTGAGTCTGGCCCCGGACTGAGCCCGGCCCCGGATTGAGCCCGGTCCCGGGCTGAAGGCCGGCACCCGCGGTCCGGCGGCCGCCGGCAAGACCTATCGGCCGACGACCACCGCATCTCCGCGGTTAACGCCGAGGGTGGAGCCCGCGTGGCCATTTCGTACGGCGATTTCGAGGAAACCGACGCTTCCCCAGTAGGCCACCGCCTGCCCCGGCTCGACGTCGGAGTAGGTCGAGCGTATGCCGGCGACTTCCAGTCCGTTACCGAGGCGCACGCGAGAGGTTGCGTCCTCGGGGCCGTCGCCGCCGTAGAGTGCGCGGGCGTCCTGGTAGTGGATGGAGCTGATGCAGTTGCCGAAGTGGTCGATGTGCATGATCTTGCCGCTGAGTGTCGCGTTGGAGGTGTCCGCGGCGGACCGCACGTCATCGATGAGAACCGGATCCTTCACCTCGGCTCCGCGAACCCGCACGAGCCCCTCGGCCCCGGCAAGGGCGGCAAGCGGCGAGAACACATCGCGGCCGTCGAAGGTGTTGGCCCAGGCCGGCTTCTCGAGCCGAATCTGCTCCAGCAGGTCCTGTCGCGCGCGAAAGCAGCGAGTATCGGGGTTCATGCGTTTGAGAAGGGAGACGATCCCGTTGTCCGGTGCAATGAGCACCTTGCCCCCGCTTGATGCGACCAGCTCCCGGCGCGCGGTGCCGACGCCCGGATCGACGACTGCGAGAAATACGCTGCCTTTGGGGAAATAGTTCCAGGCCGAATACAGCAGGTACGAGCCGGCAAGAACATCGAATGCCGGCACCTCGTGGGTGAGGTCCACTTGATGAATGTTCGGCGCGAGGCCGGACATTACACCCTTCATGACACCGACGCACGAGTCCGACACGCCGAAGTCGCTCAGCAGGACGATGAGCATGTTCCCTCCGCTGGATGTGGGGTCTGCGCTATGATAGCATATGTGTGCGGGTGTTGAAGACAATGAATGCGGAAATTGACCGTTTCGTCGATATCGTGTCAGGCTCCGAGCGCGTGGTCGGCTTCACGGGCGCCGGCATAAGCACCGAATCGGGTATCCCCGATTACCGGGGCAAGGGCGGAATCTGGAACCGCTTTCAGCCGGTGTACTTCGATGAGTTCGTGAACGACCCGGGGAAGCGCCGCTTGTACTGGGAGCGCAAGGCGGAGGTCTGGCCGGCTATACGCGATGCCGCACCGAACCCCGGTCATCAGTTCTTCGTCGATCTCCATCGCGGAGGGGGCCTCCTCGGTGTGGTCACGCAGAACATTGACGGCCTGCACGAGAAGAGCGGGCTCCCGCCCGAACGCATCGTGAATCTGCACGGTAATACCCTCGAAACGACATGCCTGTCCTGCTCCTATCGGGTTGACTCAGATGAGGTGTTTCGGTCCCTTGACCTCGAGGGGGAAGCGCCGCGCTGCCCGGAGTGCGGCGGGCTTCTCAAACCCGATACCATCTCGTTTGGCCAGCAGCTTGATCCGCGAACCATCGAGCGCGGCGAAGAGCTCGCCCGAAGCTGCGACTGCATGGTGGTTTTCGGCTCCACCCTCGTGGTATATCCGGCCGCCGCTATTCCCGAGATCGCGAAACGAAACGGCGCGGTGCTCCTCATCGTGACCCTGTCGGAGACGCCGCTCGATGCGGAGGCCGATCTAAGCGTTCGGAGACCGATCGGCGAGTTCGTCGCGGAGGTTCGCGCGGCGCTCACGTCGCGACCGTGAGAAGGTCCCGGAGGCCGCGGGCCGTCGTGGGGCGCTGATTGAGGTGTCGAGCGGCGAGATGAAGCGAAGGCTTGCAGAGAACCGCCGGGCGCAGTTCGACTACGAGCGCTTCTTTTACGGTGGCGGGGGCTACACGCCTCCCCCGGCCATTCCCCGTGCCGCCCTCAAATCCTACGCTCGCAGATGGTGGAAGCAGGGAGCGCTCCCTGGAGACCGTCCGACGGACGCGCGCTACCGGAAGCTGGCAGACCGGCTGACGCTGGTGATAGGGGGCGAGCAACCCGGCTACGCTGCCGCCGCCTCACGGATCCTCGAGCAGCGGAGTCTGGTTGTGCCCCGCCGCTCGTTGGTCCCTCTGCCAACCGATCGACGGTTTCTCGACGGCTACTATCACCCCGTGACGATCTACTTCGGACGTGGTCGGTCCTCGTCCTATCACATTCGTATATGCCGAGGCAAGAAACACAGGGCCGTACAGTTGGAAACCCGGTAGAAGTCTGCTACATTTTCAACGTGGCTACTCGAGCGGAGAACATGCGGGTGGTTCTCTTTCTGGCGCTGGGATTCCTGGCAATCGCAGGCTTTGTTGCGCTCATCGCCGGGCAGACTGCCTTCGAGAGTCGCTCCGCCTACTTCATTGATTTCCGTGAGATCTCGGTGAACGGCGTGGAGATCGGTAGCACCGTGAGGTACAACGGTATCGCGGTGGGCTCGGTTGAGGACGTCGAGTTCGGCGGCGGGTCTCTGGACCACGTCGTCGTGCAGGTCTCCATCCGTGACGATGTGCCGCTGCGCGAGGACGTAAAGGCGCGGCTCGTACCGGTCGGCATCACCGGACTGCGAGAGATAGAGCTTTTCGGTGCCACCGCGGAGGCGGGTGAGCTGCCTCCCCGCTCGAGCATTCCCGCCCAACCCTCCACGCTCGATCGGCTGACCGAGCCCGCAACCAATATCGCCAATGAGCTCGAGTTTGTCGTCTTTCGCATTTCCGAGCTTCTGCGTGAGGAGAATCGAGCGGAGGTGGAGTCGGCCCTACGCGACGTTTCCGGGATACTTCGTGAGAATCGCGGGCGCATCAGTCGCATCATGCGGAACGTAGACGGCTTCGTAGCGGAGACCCGCGGTCCCCTGTCGCAAACCGTTGTCGAGATTCAAGCGGCTGCGGAAACTCTCTCCGCCACCGCTTCTGAGCTCAACGTCGCCGTTTCGCAGCTCAACGACAGCACCGGGGGGAACGATCTGCGCGGTCTCCTCGAGAACCTCAACCGCACCGTCGCACAGACGGAGGACAGCATCCGCAACATAGAGTCTGTCGTGGCGGCCGGGGAGGACGGGCTTCTCGACTCCCTGGCGCTGCTCGAAGAGACCCTCGAGTACCTCAATAACTTCGCCATTACCATCAGCGAAGACCCCTCGAGGCTGATACGATAGGGGTATGACGAGGACGCGGCATGACGCGCCGGCGCTATGGAGTCTGAAATGAAGCTGCGAATTCGCCCGTACGTCATAATCGTTCTCATGTCCGCACTGCTGCTGTCGGGGTGTCTCTCCCAGCCGAGCGAGCCGACCAACTACTACGTGCTCGAGTTCGACGGCTCGATTCCCGGCGCACCGCCTGAACCGGCGGTGGCCGATGAGGCGGAGGCGGCAGAGACCGGGGACCGAGGTCCCGCGGTAATCATACAGGATGCCGAAGTGGCGCCGATGTTCGACCGGCGCCAGCTTCTGCAGCGGCTCGAAGGGCCGCTCGTGCGCTACCGAAGCGGTGACCTCTGGGCGGTTTCACCCGCGACGGCGGTCGCGAACCTGGTACGCGAAGGCGTGGAGCGCAGTCCGCGTTTGGGCAGTGTCAGCACGGGGCGGCGTGCGGAGGGCCGCTATGAGGTGGTGATCCGCATTGACGCGCTCACACATTACTGTTGCAGCCGGGGGTCCGAGGGCGAGGTTGCCGGAGAGCTCACTCTGCTCGATCTCCGCAGCGGCAGCACAGTAATCGGCCACCGCTTCGACCGGCGGGAAGCGCTTGACGACGGGGAACCACGCAGCTTTGTCGAGGCGGTCTCTCGCATTCTCTCCGAGGAAGTCGTCGTTTTTCTCGGCAAGGTCCCCGACGAGCTCGAGTAACCATGACAGCTCTGAGTCTGAGTGCGGACGGAACCACCATCGAGCTGACCGGCGATCTGACACACGAGACGGTTCCCTCTCTCTATCGCAGCATGACCGAAACGATCACTCCCGCGACTCGCGACCGCATCCGACGCATCGGTTGCTCGAAGATCGGGCGCAGCGACAGCGCGGGTGTTGCGCTCATCGAGTTGATCCGCGAGCGCGTCGGCTCCCACGTAGAGATAGAGGGAGCGCCGGAGGGAATGCGGGACACCTTGTCGCTCTTTACCTCGCACGATGCCGACGAGGGGGCGAAAGCAAGCGCCGCGCCGCCGCGCCTACTTGCACGCTCGAAGGAGCGGCTTCGGGGCGCCGCCGGCGGCCTCTCAGGTTATATCCGTGTTGCCGCCGATTCCATGATCTGGGCCCTCTTTGATGTATTTGGCCGCCGTCAGCGCCGCCGCGGCTCTTTTGTGACCCAGTCGGTGCGCATCGGGGTGCAGTCGATCGGGATAATTGCGCTGCTGTCCTTCATCATCGGCTTCATCGTGGCCCTTCAGTCGGCGGCACAGCTACGGCTCTTCGGGGCGAACATATACGTGGTGAATCTGCTCGCGCTTTTCGTCGTCCGCGAGATGGGGCCGCTCATGACCGCGGTCCTCGTTGCCGGGCGCAGCGGCTCCTCCATCGCCTCGGAGATCGCGACCATGAAGGTGACCGAAGAGCTCGATGCCCTTCAAGTGATGGGGCTTTCTCCGGTTCGCTACGTGGTGGTTCCAAAGGTCCTCGCCATTACGGCGGTGATGCCGGTGCTCACCATGGTTTCCATGGTCGTAGCGATCCTCGGCGGAATGGCGATCAGCCTGCCCTATCTCGACCTGACCGCCCGCACGTTCCTCGGCCAGTTCGTCGACGTCCTGAGCGTCTACGATCTCGTTACCGGCTTCTCCAAGAGCGTCGTGTTCGCCTGGCAGATCGTGATCGTCGCCGCCTACTACGGTTTTCGCGCCACCGGCGGCGCAGAGGGCGTCGGCCTCGTGACGACGAAGTCCGTCGTGGCTTCGATATTCTCGGTGATCGTCATCGACGTGTTCTTCAGCTTCGCGTATCTGACCTGAGAGGAGGTAACGGGGTGTCCGACCAGTCGATCATCCAGGCACGCGGGCTCGAAGTCGCCTACGGTGACACCGTCGTCCTCCGTGATGCGGACTGCGACATCTATCCCGGCCAGATCACCTGTATCGTGGGCGGAAGTGGCTCGGGGAAGACGACGCTGTTGAAGTCGTTTTTCGGGCTCATTCCCGTGTCGGAGGGACGGATTCGACTCTTCGAAAGCGACCTCGCCTCCCTCGATGAGGCCGACTACAACGGCCTCCTGCGGCGGCTCGGCGTGCTGTTCCAGAATGGGGCGCTTCTGAACTCCCTGACCGTGTTCGAAAACATCTCGGTCCCGCTCGAGCAGCACACCCGTCTTCCGGCGGAGATTATCCGCCGCATGGTCGAGGTGAAGCTGAGCCTGGTGAATCTGCCCGCGAGCGAGGACCTCTATCCGGCCGAGCTTTCCGGTGGCATGAAGAAGCGGGCCGCCCTCGCGCGCGCGATTGCCCTCGACCCCGAGATCGTCTTTCTCGACGAGCCGAGCGCCGGCCTCGACCCCCAGAACAGCGCCGCGCTCGACCGTCTCATGATTTCTTTGCGCGATCGTCTGCAGGTGACCCTGGTGGTGGTCACGCACGAGCTCGATAGTATTCGACGCATCGCTGACCGTATCGTGTTCGTTCACGAGGGGACCGTGCTTTTTGAGGGCTCGCTCGACGACGCGGAGGCTGCCGACATACCGGCACTCAGCGCATTCCTCCAGCCTGCCACAGGATGCTCTGACTGAGCCGGGTCTCCCGTAAACGGCGCCGAGTCGCCTTCGTCGGGAGGTGTGCGCTTGCCCCGCGACCCGAAGCGGGATATGCTTCGGACTGTGGCAGCATCTCAACGACAGTCAGGTCGACGCGGAGTCGGTCGACGTTTGCCCATTCTGGTTTTGCTCGTCTTCTGTGTCGGGTTTTCGGTCTTTGCGCAGGAAGGTCCGGATGACGACGGTAGCCGTGACGACCGTCGCGACCCCCGGGTCGATGAGCCGGGGCGGCGCATACTCGTCGGCATGGAGTGGACGGCGCTCATCCCGGCGCTGGATCTGTGGCCCGACGTGAATAACGCCTTCGTGCCCTCGTTCTCGCTCGGATATGCGGAGCTGTTCACCGAGGGGCTCAACGCCTGCCTGGGCCTCGGATACTGGTACGTGACCGGCGAAGAGGACTCCTCGGTCGGTGGGCACATTTTTCCCGTCTACGGTGAGCTCGAGTATTTACCTCTTCGCGCCGGGTGGGCCGAGGCGGGCATCAGCCTGCAGGGAGGGGCCGCCCGCACCGACATCGTGAAACGAGGAAGCGACTGGGAGAAGCGTGAGGACGGGCTTACCTGGCTCGGCTATGCTGCGGCGGGGCCTGTTTTCACCCTGAACCTCGGAAGCTTCGTGCGCCTTCACACCGGCGCGCGTTGGAAGATGCTCATGCAACCGGACGGATTCGGTCACTACGCGGGAATCCCGATCGGGATACGGGTCAGGCTTTAGGGGCGGTGCCGACGGTGATGAGACATCTGGCCTGGCGCCTTCTCTTCGAGAGGGCCGAACACTGGATACTGCAATTGATCCGCTCGGGGATGGCGAGCATTTCGGCAGCGGTGGGCGATTACGGCTTGCTCATTCTCCTCGTCGAGGTCTTCGCCGTGCGCGCTGTGCGCGCGAGCGTGTTCGGGTTTCTGTTCGGTCTCTTCATCAGCTATCTCTTCACCACGCTGTGGATCTTTCCCGGCACCGATCACGGGCATCACCGGCTGCAGTTGTTCTTCTTCGTGCTGACGGCCGGGACGGCGCTGGTCCTGCACACAGGTCTCATGCTGCTTTTCGTCGAAGAGCTCGACCTGTACTACGTGCTCGCCAAGGCGCTCAGCATGCTTGCCGCCTTCATGTGGAACTTCTCGTTTCGGAGGCTCGCGCACATCTATCTTACCGACAAGAGCCGGCGGTAGCTCCACGCAAAGCCGAGCGTGGCCTCGAAGCCGAGCGCGCCGTCGTCAACGAGGAGCGCGGGCTCGGCGTAGAGGCCCATCGTCGGCACCGGCCGGTAGACGGGGCGCAGGGCAAGCCGGTG
>CAZVXU010000007.1:22821-37780 GCA_964631585.1 uncultured Spirochaetaceae bacterium
CGTAGAGGCCCATCGTCGGCACCGGCCGGTAGACGGGGCGCAGGGCAAGCCGGTGCAGGACCCGCCGCGGCGCGCTCTTGACGCGTTCGGAGGCACGGTAGGGGGTGTCGTAGAGGTTCGCGCGCGTGTTCTCCACCCGAATCAGATATGAAAATCCGAGCTCGAATGCCGGCTCTCGCGCAGCGCCCGGCCCTCGCCCGGCCCTCGCGTCCCACCCCGCGGAGGTCTCGACGAGTCCCCACAGGCTGCCCGGCCCGTAGGGAGAGGTGAGCGGCATGCTTTCCGAGCCCGCATCGGTGTTCTGCCGATAAATCGCGCGGCTGAGCAGGAACTCTTCGTGGAAACTTCCCCACAGGTAGTGGGTGTATCCGCCCTCGAAGAGGGCGGAAAGCGAAGGGCCGTCGGTGTCCCGGCGGTAGCGGAGGCCGGCGATGTAGGCGGGAATGGTCGGCAGCTCACTGTCTGCGATACCGAAGGTTTCCGCACTGACGTCATCGAGGCCCGCCTGGGTGTAGATCTCGAGGCCCGGCGTCGCCACGTAGCTCGCGTCGAAGACGAGGCACATGTTGTTGGGTACGATGTCCGCATTGTGCCAGCTGAAGACGGGAAAGAAGTCTCCGAGCTGGAAGTGGTTCATCGGTCGAGATATCAGCATCTGCCCGCCGATGCCGAGACGCAGCCGGTCCCACGCGTACTCGAAATAGTGCACGTTGTAAAAGATGACGTTCTTTCCGTAGGCGTACTGATCGCCATAGTCCCATGGACGGCTCGTGAGCACCTCCGGCATTCCCGCAGCGACCTCGGCATCCGAGGCGGTATTCTCTATGGTAGAAACCAGGTGAGTCATGCGAAGGCGCCCGAGCGTCAGTGAGAAGCGCGCGGCGTCGAGGTAGGGGAGACGATCGGAGGCCATGAGCGAGGAACGGGAGGAGGGGCCGAAGTGAACCTGCTGCCTGCCGAAGGTCGTGGAAAGATACTCCCCGGGTACGTAGAGGTACCCGGTGTAGATGAAGTTGTTCTCGAACGGTGCCGGGTTTCCGTCGGCCGGAAGCGGGATATTCGTGGGAAGCTCCACATCGTACTCGCGTTGCAGTACGGTCTGGGTAACGAGCTGCGGGCCGCCGTCGATCCCATACGCGGTGTTGAACCGCAGAAGCGGCTCCTCTCGCTCGAGGCTCTCGAGAAAGCTGAGGTCCTCGCGGTTGGCCTCGAGGTAGGTCTCCGGTTGGAGATCGAGATCGATGAGGAGGCGGAGGGCGCCTTCGCGAAAACTAAGCGCCTCCACCGCCCGCGCTGCCGACCTCCCGGAGCCCGACGAGGGATGAAGATCTTCCAGCAGCCGATGCAGCGAATCACGGGAGCGGGGAAGCACCGCGGTCGGAAAAATCCGGCCGGTTGCGGCGTAGGCGTCGCGCACGCTCTCGTCTGGGTCGTCATCGAACAAATCCGTGCCGCCGGCGGGGGGTACGGGCGCTGCGAGGGCGAAGAGCGTCAACAGAAAAACCACGGTGCTGCGGGTGAACATGGATTCCGGTATATCTTCAGTGAGTGCGCCCGTCAACTGCACCGCGGCAGCGCGCCCCGGCGGCGCGCTTGACACTATCTCGCGGCGGAAGTACACCGTGTTGCAGAATGATAGAACGGAAACCGGCTGTATTGCTCCTCGCCGGCTTTGTCGCGCTCCTCTGTGCCGCACCGTCGACGTTGCTGCCGGGACAGGAGGCCTCGACGGGCGCCGATGCCGGCCGTTACGAGTACCGCTACGGCGTTCCGGCGGGAGCGAGTGTGGACGTGCTCTCCGATGAGCCGGAGGTCCTCGACTTTCGCATCGCCGAGAAACCCGCGTTTTCCGGGGCGGACACTGTCTCAGTCATCGAGTACCACGGCGTCTATCAGCTGTCGGTGGAAGAACTGCGCTCCGCGATCACAGCCTACGATGAGTATACCGTGATCTCCCGGCGAGTCGTGGCGAGCGAGGAGCGCCAGGCTCCCGAGGAGCCGCCCTACGAGGCGATCGGTACGGTCGTCGAGCGGCAGGCCGCGCTCATGCGGACCTCGTTCAAGTTTCTCTTTTTCGGGAGAGATTATGACTACGTGCTTTCGAGCATGACCGAAGAGCTCCCGGGAGGGGCGATACTCGTGCGGAGCGCCATGACCGAGAGCCTCGACGGCGGGCTCTCCGCAATTCACTACTCCTGGTACCTCGAGCCGCTCGGGAACGGATCCGCAGGCGGGGGCGGGAGTGGGAACCGGGGCAACGCCGGGACCTACATGCGGTACTTCGCCCGGGTTGACTTTGCCGAGGAGCCGAACGGACTACGACTCGCACTCGAGCTCTTCGCGCGAAGCGACGTGGAGCGTCTGCTCGAGTCAGTCTACCGCTACGCCCGTACCGGACGTTGAAGCGGGACCCGCGCCGGAGGCTGAGGAGTTGCTTTCGCCCGATGCGTCCTCAGTCAGGGCCCGGTCGACGGCGCGGCGTGCGACCCGCGTTATGAGGATCGTCACCGCGATTGTCGCGACTAATCCGACGCCGTAGAAGACCCATTGAAGGGTCGTGAACCCGGTACCTTCCCCCGCACCAATCGCGGCCAGCGTACCGGCGAGAGATCCGATGTAGACGTACATGAGAGTGCCCGGAAGCATCCCGATCCAGGAGGCAAGCACGTAGCCGAGCGGTCTCACTTTGGTTATGCCGTAGAAGTAATTGGACACACTGAACGGCACCACGGGGGAGAGGCGCAGAAGCCCGACGATCTTCCATCCCTCGCGCCCTATCGCGTCGTCTATGGCGGCAAAGCGCGGTCGCCCGGCAATCTTGGTGTTGACCCAGTCACGCGCGAAGTAGCGGCCGACGAAGAAGGCAGCTGTTGCACCGACCGTGGAGCCCAGTGACACGAAAATCGTGCCTTTCACAACGCCGAAAATCGCGCCGGCGGCCAGCGTTAGAATCGAGCCCGGCACCAGGAAGACGGTCGTGGTCGTGTAGAGCACCATGAATACGAGCGCGCCGGTGACAATGCTCATATCCCGAATGGTTTCGAGTGCCGTGCGCAGCGCACCGCCGAAGTCGAAGACGATGCTCACCACGAGCAGTACCGCGAGGATCGTCACTCCGATTATGAGCCTGGTCCGTGAAGTTGTCTTTTTCGCCGGTGTACTGTCGGCCATCGTCCTGCCTCCTGGGGCTCTATATAGTTGTAACCGCAAGTAGTTTACTCACTTTCGGCGCGCGAGTCAAAACGGGGTTGGTATCGGTCGCCAGTTTTCGTATGCTATGTACCGGAGCAGGCGGAGATGAAGCCGATACTCACGGTCGCGCGGAAAGAGCTCGCAACCTATTTCAACTCACCCATCGCATACATCGTCGTCGTGTTCTTTCTCGCCTTCACGTCGTCGTGGTTCTTCTACATTCAGCAGTTTCTCGTACAGAACGTTGCCTCCATGCGCAGCTACTTCGGGATCCTGCCGGTCGTGTTTGTGATTCTGATGCCCGCCATCACGATGCGCTCCTGGGCCGAGGAGAACAAGCTGGGCACAGCCGAGGTGCTCCTCACCCTGCCGCTCACCGAGGCGCAGATCGTGGTCGGGAAGTTTCTCGGCGCGCTGGCGCTGCTGGCTCTTATGCTCGTGCTCACGCTTCCGGTGCCGCTCACCATCAGCCCTCTCGGCGATTTTGCCACCGGCCAGATCATCGGGCAGTACATCGGCTCGCTCCTGCTGGGCGCCGCCGCCATCTCGGTGGGGCTTTTCGTGTCCTCGCTGTCGCAGAACCAGATTACCTCGTTCATTCTCGGTGTCGTGGTGCTGCTCGGGCTGACACTGGTGAACCAGGTGAACGTCGTCATCAATCTGCCGCGCTGGCTTGGCGATCTGCTGAACCAGATATCGCTTAACCATCACTTTCGCAGCTTTGAGAAGGGCATCCTGGACTCCCGCGATCTTGCCTACTACGTGCTGCTCGCCGTCCTGTTCCTCTACCTCAATACGAAGGTGCTTGTCTTCCGCAAGTGGCGGTGACCCGCCGCCGCCCGTCAGTACACGTAGCGAATGCTCGTAGCGAGCGTTGCCCCTCCGGCCCGTTCCCACCCGTAGACATCCGACACTTCGCCGGCCTGCAGCGCCGCGAAGAGGGAGAGGGTAAGCCCGTCGTAGGGCATCCACGCGGCCCCCGGAACAAAGAGCCCCGACGTGTCTATCGGGGAGGCCACCTGTCGGAGGTAGAGCTGCAGGCTCTGGGCGGGCTGCCATATGACCTCGCCGAAGAGCTCGAGGCCGTAGGGGCCCGCATCGATTTCGCTCCACTGCTTCCATGGGCGCACCAAACCTTCGATGCGCAGGGTAAGCGACTGCCCCGAGGCGCCCTCCTCGATGTGCAGGAGCCCGAAACTGGCCGCGGCTTCCTCCCGGGCGGCCTCGGCCGCACCGTCCCAGGGGAGGCGAGAGTCCGGTCCGGGGATGCGCGTCGTGGCACCGGCGTACCAGTCGACGCCCAGATTGCCCTGGAGGCTCACCGCCGGTTGGTGGTAGCTCTCGGTTCCGCGGAAGAGGTATGAAGCCTCGCTCTTGATCTCACCGAGCTTTCCCTGGATGCGAGCTCCGGCGGACGTGTCGTGGGCCGCGGCCGGTTCGGGCGCGTCGGTGGTCCCTCCTGCGCCGGTATCCCCGACGCCCGCGCTCCCGATCGTGTCCTCGGGGAGCGGCACGAGCACCACCGGCTCCACGAAGGCGAAGCGGCCGAGGGGGAAGAAGGCGGCTGCAAGCCAGCCGGTCTCGTCTCGGATCGTGTCCGCGGTGAAGTCGGGGTTCTCGCCGATGGCGCCGAAGAGGGTGTCCCCGGCGTTGTAGAAGGCCCCGTCGCCCCAGGTGAGTCGTGCGCGGCCGGCGGTGAGATGGAAGTAGGATTCCTCCGTGAGGGGAAACCGTGCCTTTACGAATGCGCGCGGGACCTCCAGGTCGGCCGCCGGATCGCTACTCGCCACGCGGGCCCGGAGCTGAAGTCTGCCGCGGACGTACCTGCTGCCCGCCGAGCGCAGGTCGAGCTCTGCGAGCCCGGTCCCGACCGCCAGGGCCTCATCGTCCACCGCGCGGGTGACGGCGTGCGTCGCTTCGAGGGTAACCCGCTGGCTCACCTCGGCCAGGACGGGAAGAGGCGCAATGAGAGCGGCAAGGACTGCCAGGAGGAGCGTCGCCGGCAGTGCCACCGGCGAAGCCGCCGGTGCGGCCTCGTGGTGCGCCGGCCGCGACCGCGTGTTCGCGTGTCCTACCATGTCAGCTCCTCCACCGAGAAAATACGGTTCGGGAGGTCGATGTTGATGCGAGCCTCCTCGATGATGAACTCGGTGCGGGTGTTCTGTTTGAGCTGGTCGCGAATCGTTATGTGAGATGGGAAAACCTTCCCGCCCCGCTGCATGAGCTCCTCCACCTCCATGACCTTGAGAAGCCGGCCCGAGAGGGCGTGCTGCTCGGCCCGGCGCATGACGTAGAGCTCGGCATCGACCCAGAGTTTCTGTCCGGGATAAGCCACGTCGCGGGAGGTCGCCTCGAGCTCGAGGACGTTACAGGGATTGCCGTCGACCTCTTCGCGTCCTGTCAGGCGTACGTCGTAGCTGTCGAGATAGCCCTTGTTCCCGGTCATATCCTCGTAGGAGACGTCGGAGCCGAGCATGGACTGGCGGAGCGCCGCGCCCTGCAGGCGAATGAGCTCACTCGCGTCGGGATAGAAGAGATAGATCTCGTCGCCGGTCCGCAGGACCTTCTGCCCCGCCTCCTCGGCGCTGGTGAACTCGATGAGCGCGTCATCGGTGCCGCGGGCGTACATGATGAACTCGGTCGTGCGCCGGCCGAACCGGTCGTGGATCACCATGCGGCCCTCCACGCGGCTGGTCTCGTGAGTCTGATTCGCCTCGAGGCGCCGAATGATCTCCTCGGCGTTCTGCGCCGGCGCGCCGACAGCGGGAAGCAGCGCGATGAGAGTCAGCAGTGCTATTCGTTTCATTTCAAACCTCCTTATGCGGGGTTTCTACAGTGACCTCAACGCCTCGGCCGGGCTGACGCGGGCCGCCCGGCGTGAGGGCAAGAGCGATGCCAGCGCTGCGACGGTCACCGAGTAGAAGAACACGAAGACGGTCGAGCGCAGATTGATCTTCGGATAGAGAACGTTCGACACCTCAAAATCGATACCCTCGAAGGAGGCGCCCATGTCGAGCCCGAGGATGGAGAACGGGGCTGTGATCGCGATGCCGAGAAACACGCCGGCGGCGGCGCCGGCCGCGGCGATCATCACGGCCTCGATGAAGAACATCCGTATGAGCTGCCGGCCTTCCATCCCCATCGCCGAGAGCGTTCCGATCTCCCGGGTTCGCTCGTAGACCACCATCATCGTGGTGTTCACGATGACGCTGCTTCCGAGGACGAAAAAGAACAGCGCCATGATGGCATAGGTCACGTCGGCGATCTCCATGAAGGAGTAGCTCGTGCGCAGTTGGGTCCACGCCTCGGCGACGAGCGGTGTATCCGAGAGGCCTCCGAGGGCCGATTCGAGCGCCGAGGCCGTCTCCACCGGGTCCGTCTCGCCGGTCGACTTCACCAGGAGATCGGTAACCTGGTCGGGCATGCGCAGGAAGTACTGCGCGGTATCGAGGGGAACGAGGAAGTGCGTCTCGGTATACGCGGAGACAGGGAATCGGGCGAGCCCGGCAACCTCGAAGGTCATGGCGTTGGAGCCGCGCGTTGCGGTCTGTGTGAGGACGGTGAACGTATCCCCGAGCCCGAGGTCGAGCTCGGCGGCGAGGCCGGTGCCGAGGACCGCGGCCCGTTCGCCGGATGCCGGGATGCGGCCGGCGGTGAGGCGGTCGTCGATGCTCTGGAAGTCCCGCTCCCGGGAGAAATCGAGCCCGATCCCGACGGCGTTGTAGTTTTCGTCGTCCACGAACACCGACCCGGGAAAGCGGATGCGGGGTGCCACCGACGAAACGCCCCCGGTTTCCGCCGCCGTCTTGACAAGCTCCTCGGGCGCCTCGAGGGCAAGGTGGAGCGGGTTCACGGTCTCGTGCTCGGTAAAGCGGGGGTTTCGGATGCGGATCTCCCCCGAAACGTAGGTCTGCAGATTGTAGGCGAGGTCGGCCTTCATCCCGGCAAGAAGCGAGAAGAGCAGGGTGATTGCCATCGCGGCCACCGCAATGGCGACGGCCGAGAGCACACTGCGCCGCTTGTTCCGGAGTATGTTTCGAGCTGCAATCGTGGTCAGTTTCATCGCGGTCTCCTACTGATCTGCTGCTACTGATGGTGAAGCGAGTCGGGGATGGAAAACCTGAGGATTCGGCGTGTGGATACCCATGAGACGCCGACCGCCAGGATGATGCCGATGAAGAACGCCTGCATGATGGCCTCGGGGTGCCAGGCGGAGCGAACATATCCGGCGGAGCGGTAGCCCACGTCCATCGTGCGGAACATCCAGCGGTAGTCGATCCCGTACCGGGTCATGAGCCAGTTCCCCATCACCCCGACTCCGACGCCGAGCGCGGCCCCGAGCAATCCGATGCCTGCGGCTTCTATGAGAAACAGGAGCCGCACGTCGCGCTCGCCCATGCCGAGCGCCCTCATCATTCCAAGCTCGCGCGTGCGCTCGAAGACTGCCATCAGCATGGTGTTCGATACGCCGACCGCTGCGATCACGAAGACCAGAAACAGGATCATACTGCTCCCCTGCGTCTTCGTTTCGGCGAGGGCCACGTAATCGGCGGCCAGCTCCTGCCAGCCCTTCACCACGAGGTCGTCGGCGCCCCCGGTGTCTTCGGTTGCAGCCCGCGCCGCCCCGGTTGCGGCTCCCGCCTCGATCGCGGCCCGCGCCGCGGCCAGTTGCGCCTCGTGGTCGGCGGCGGCATGAAAGCTCATGTCGATTTCGGTCGCGCGGTCCTCCATCTGGAGGTACAGTGCGGCGGTATCGTAGGGGAGGTACACCGCTTTTCGGTTTATGACCGGGTTGGGCGCGTTCACGATGCCGACGATTTCGAGATCGATGGTCTGGTAATAGCCCTCCCGTGTCCTCGTGAGCACCGTCAGCGGATAGCCGACCTCCGCGCCGAGATCCTCGGCGAGCCAGGCGCCCAGGAGCGCACCGTTCTCCCCGGGCTCGAGGTAGCGCCCCTCGCTGACGGTCTCTCTCAGGCGGAATACACCGTTGTCGGTCCGCGGGTCGATGCCGTAGAGTTGCGTCCGCATTGAGCCCGAGGACGGGTAGGGGGCCTCGTAGACCACGAGCTCCCCGCTGAAGACGATGCGCGGCGTGGCCGGAATGCCCGCCTCGCCGAGCCGTTGGATGACGCGTTGAGGTTCGCTGATCGATTCATCGAGCGGGAGCCGATCGCGGTCCTGCCAGTATTCCTCGGTCATCGCGCGTGCGGAGCTCGTTTCGTACCAGATCAGGTTTCGCTCCGACTCCTTCTCGAGGCCCAGGAGCATGCCGTCAAGCACGATATAGAGGGCAAGACCGATCGCGACGGCCGAGGCGGTGATGATGGTCCGGCGTCGGTAGCGGGAGAGGTTCTTGATTGCGAGCGGGAATACACCCTTCATGCCGTCCTCCGATTGTCCTCCACGATGCGCCCGTCGTGGAGCAGTGCAAGCCGGTCGGCGAAATCCATAACCATCCTGTCGTGGGTGGAAAAGATGAAGGTGGTCTCACGCCGCCGATTGAGCTCACGCATGAGCTCGAGAATGCTCTGGCCGGTGTCGGAATCGAGGTTGGCGGTGGGCTCGTCGGCGAGAACGATGGTGGGCTCCTTCACGAGAGCTCGCGCCACGGCGACACGCTGCTGCTGCCCGCCGGAGAGCTTCGCCGGCAATCGGTCCTCCATGCCTGCGAGACCGACTTCCTCGAGGATGGCCCGCACGCGCGGCTCAGCTTCGGAGTCATCGAGGCCAAGAAGCATCAGGCTGAACGCGACGTTCTCGTAGGCGGTGAGGACGGGAATGAGGTTGAACGACTGAAAGACAAAGCCGATCTTGCGGCGCCTGAGCAGGGTCAGTTCCCGCGGCGCATGCCCGGTCACTTCCTCCTCGTCGATGCGCACACGCCCCCCGCTGGCAGTGTCTATGCAGCCGATGATGTTGAGAAGCGTGCTCTTGCCCGAGCCGGAGGGCCCGGCGATGGAGATGAACTCTCCCTGGTCTACCTGCAACGAAACGCCGCGCAGGGCGTGCACGACGGTCTCTCCGTCGATGTAGTCCTTGGTGACATCCTCTGCAACGATCATCAGCGTTCCTCCGTGGGATTATTCTGCGTGCCGTGGGGCGTGGCGGCTCCGTCCGGCGTGCCGACGAGCCGGCGAAGCTCGGACGCGTCGGTGAGCTCGATCGAGCCCTCCGGTGCGCCTATGATGCGCTCGGTGGCCCGTTCGTATACATCGAGCTTGTGGGTGAGGGCATCCATGTGCCGCGGGTCTTCGACAGCCTGCAGGAACAGGCGCGCGACGACGTCGCCCATGCTGCGCGAAAGAAGGAAGATGACCTCCCCTGCGTCCCGGGGGTGAGGCGTGTCGAGTACGCCGTGCTCGACTCCCTGGGCAACGATGCGCGAGAACACAGGCGCGAAGGCTTCAGTTGCCTTCTCATCGTTCTTCTGCCTCAGCCGGATGTTTTCGTCGCGAAAGACCACCCGCGTCGTCTCGATAACGAGTGCGCGGTTGTCCGCCTTCCATCGGTTGCTGACCCTGAAAACCTCATTTATGCGCTCTACCGCGCTGCGCTCGCTGTCCGCGGCAATGCGCTCGAGGATCGGCGCGAGCTCCCGGTAGCCACGATCGAGGAGCTCGTCGAGCAGCTGCTCTTTGGAGGTGAAGTAGTGGTAAAAGGTGCCCTTGGCCACGCCGACCTCGTCTATGAGCCGAGCAATGGTCGTGCGGTCGTAGCCCACGCGGTAGAAGAGGGCCTGTGCCGTGTCGAGGATTTCATTGCGGCGATCTTCGTGCTGTTTCATAGTGTTTCGTCTCCGAATACCGACCGACGACCGGTCTAGACCGACCGTCGGTCTACAATGTAGTGCAGGTTGTAGAGGGTGTCAAGAAAAATGTTGTTGGTGTAGGCTGCCGGCGACAAAAGGAGAGATGATGGCGCGAATAGAAGCGAAACAGATATCAGCCTACCCCTGGTACGTCAGATGGGTGCTCCGTCGCCAGGAGCGAAAGTACGGCCGTGTGCTGGCCCCGTCTTACCTGTGGGGCAGACTCCCGGGGCCATTCCTTGCGATGCTCGTCTCATTGGGTTTCTTCCAGAGCAGGCGCTTCCCCGTTGATGCGGTGTTGCGAAGTCTTGTCTCGGTCAGGATTGCCCAGCTCAACGGCTGCCGATTCTGCGTTGATCTGAACGCCTACAACTTCCTCAGTGCCGCAGGCGCGCAGGAGAAGCCGGGCGAAGTCGAGAAATGGCGGGAAAGTACGCTCTTCAGCGACCGCGAGCGCGCGGCCCTGGAATACGCCGAGGAGATGACCGAGCGCTGCGTCGGCGTGGATGACGGTGACATCGCATCGCTCAAAGAGTTCTTCACCGACGACGAAGTGACCGCGCTGACCGCCTGGATTGCATTTCAGAACATGAGCGCGAAGTTCAACGCCGCCCTCGGGGCCGAGGAGCACGGGTTCTGTCGATTGCCGTCGCACGGCAGCGCCCTCAGCGCCCCAGTAGAAACTCGGTGAGCTCTCGCCACCAGGGTAGCGACGGAGAGTAGTCGAGGTTGTTGTGACCGGCGCTCTCCCGTATCCACAGCTGCTTCGGCCCGTCGTAACCCTCGTAGAGCCGGCGGCCGAGCTCGGTCGGCACGACCGAGTCCTCTCCGGCGAGAAGAACGCCGACCCGCCCGTCGTAGCGCGAGAGGGCGTCCTCACTGTCGTAGCGATCCTTCAGGATCGCGCGTACGAGAAAGCGGGGGAAACGGGCGGCGCCGACATCCACTATGCTGGTAAACGGCGTAATCAGGAGAATTGCAGGCACAGCCTCCGGATAGGCGGCGGCGACCTGGGAGGCCACGCCGGTTCCGAGTGATTCCCCGACGACGTAGACCGGCCGCGAGGAATCCTCTGCGAGCAGCCGCTCCACCGCGTCGGCTGCGGCCGAAACGAGGACTTCCTCGCTCGGATCGCCCGGCCTTGACCCGTAACCCGGATACTCGAGGATATACACTTCCCAGGTTCCGACGGTGTTGGGCGACTGGAATCCCTCGACGAAATGGTCGCGGCGAACGCTTTGACCGCCGTTCCCGTGGAAGACGATGACCCTGTGGGGGGCCGAGGGCCTTGCGCCCGCGGTATCGGCTCCGTCCCCGCTACCGACACCGTCCCCGGTATCGGCCGGCGGCGCATGCCACCCCATTCGATTCTCGCCGGCTTCGGGCCATGGCTCCATGCCCTTCCGCGAGGCCTCCTCGAGCAGCGTCGCCTCGTCGGCCGTTGAGGGATGATACACGAAGGCGTCCTGGCAGGAGGTCAGCAGGAGGCTTGCGGCGAGAACTGTCAGGACGGCGCCGGTGCGCAGCGCCGTCTTCGCATTGTCCCTGAGGTAGTGCATACCGTTGCCGACATTCTACGCGCCGGGGAAACGGGTCGCAAGCGCGGCGTGGAGAAGGAGTCTTGTAACCTCAACCGGTATCCGCGCGAGTAACCGCGGCCGGTGCTCGGACCCGAAGCCGCGATTTCAGTCTCCGCGCAGACCGCTGTTTCCGATAAGGGGCTCGAAGACCCCGTGTTCGCTGTTCTTGCGCACGTTGTCCCAGCGAAAGATGACGCCGTTCATGACCACATACACACCCGGATCCACGAGTTGAGCCGCACTAATCGCACACCCGAGGTTGAACACCGCGTCCGAATTGGTCATCGCATAAGGGATCATGGCACCGGTGAGGACGATCCGCTTCGAGAGGCCTGCCTCGCCGAGAACACGCGCCGTCTCGGTCATCGTGTCGGTCCCGTGAACGATAACGATCTCGTCCTCCGGTGCCCGCCGGCACGATTCGAGAATCGAGAGGCGGTTCGACAGCTTCATCTCCAGACTGTCGACGAGTTGATTGATCTCCAACTCGACGGGAACTGTAAGCCGGCACCGTCCCAGAATCTCCGGAAGATGGGTGTCTTTGAAGGTCAGCCCCCCGCGCAGCTCGTCGTAGTGCTTGTCAAACGTTCCGCCGGTTATCACGATTCGAATAGCCACGCTCGGATGCTATCCGGAACATGGACGGCTTCGCAAGTCGATACAGGACCAGGCCCTCCCGCTGCGTTGTCTACGCCGGTGCGCCGTCCGTCAGTGGGCGGTTGTCGGAACTGTGTTGAATCTCGGCGCCGATTTGTGTATTTTCAGTTAACCCACGATGACAGAAGAAATCAACAAGCGGCGAACCTTCGCCATCATAAGTCACCCCGATGCGGGTAAGACCACGCTCACCGAGAAACTCCTGCTTTTCGGTGGCGGAATCCGAGCCGCCGGCGCGGTGAAGTCGAACAAAATCACGAGGACCACGACATCCGACTTCATGGAGATCGAAAAGCAGCGCGGCATCTCGGTCGCGACGGCGGTGATGTCCTTCGAGTACGGCGGCAAGCTCATAAACATCCTCGACACACCGGGCCACCGCGACTTTGCCGAGGACACCTATCGAACGCTGTCTGCCGTTGACAGCGTGATCCTCGTCGTCGATTCGGTGAAGGGAGTAGAGGAACAGACCGAGCGTCTCATGCAGGTCTGTCGCATGCGGAAAACGCCGGTGATGATTTTCGTGAACAAGCTCGACCGCGAGGGAAAGCCCGCGATGGAGCTCGCCGATGAGCTCGAGAACAAGCTCGACATCGCCGTTCGCCCGCTCACCTGGCCCATCGGCATCGGGCAGACGTTCAAGGGTGTCTACAATCTTCACCAACAGAACGTTACGCTTTTCCAGTCGGCCAAGAGCACCATCGAGGACGAGGACGAGCGGCTTCGTATCGATTCCCTCGATGACGAGAGGCTCGACACGCGTCTCGGCAGCCTCGCCGATCAGCTCCGCGAAGACGTCGACCTCATTGAGGGCGTTTATGACGATTTCTCAGTCGATGACTACCTCGAGGCGCGGGTGGCGCCGGTGTTCTTCGGCAGTGCGCTCAATAACTTCGGCGTTCGCGAGCTCCTCGACAGCTTCGTTGCCATTTCACCCCCACCCCGCCGGCGCGAGGCAACGACCCGGGAGGTTGCACCGGATGAGCAGACCTTCAGCGGCTTCGTCTTCAAGATCCACGCGAACCTCGATCCGAAGCACCGTGACCGCATTGCCTTTCTGCGGGTGTGCTCGGGGCGCTTTCAGAAGGACAAGCAGTTTCGCCACGTGCGCCTCGGAAAGAAACTGCGCTTCTCCTCGCCCTACAGTTTTATGGCCCGCCGCAAGGAAGTAATAGACGATGCCTTCCCGGGTGACGTCGTTGGCCTCTACGACCGCGGGGATCTGCGAATCGGGGACACCCTCACCGAGGGCGAGGAGCTTCAGTTCCAGGGCATCCCCAACTTCTCGCCCGAAATCTTCAAGGAAGTCGTCGCCACCGACCCGATGCGCTCGAAGCAGCTCGAGAAGGGGCTCACTCATCTTGTCGAGGAGGGCCTCGCCCAGCTCTTCATTCAGGAGAAGGGGCGGCGAAAGATCGTCGGAACCGTAGGCGAGCTGCAGTTCGAGGTCATCCAGTACCGTCTGATAAACGAATACGGCGCCTCAGCCCGCTTCGAGCCCCTCGGCTTCGTGCGCGCGACGTGGATCACCGCCGAGGACAAGGATGAGCTCAACCGCTTCATCCGCTACCGCGACCGCCAGATCGCCTATGACCTGCACGGAAACCCTGTCTATTTCGCCGAGTCGGAGTGGATGCTGCGCTCCATGATGGAAAAGTACCCCGGCATCCGATTCCACTTCAGCTCCGAGCTCGATAGCGATATGTCTCAGTACGAGCTCGGCGCGATGCACGCGCGCGGGTAACCACGCCCCCCGGGAGCCGCGACCCCACGCGGATGCCGGCATCCCCGACTGCAATCGGCGCCCCCGGAGAGCCCCAGAAACTACCGGCGCCGGCCCTCCACTCCGAGAACCACGCCGAAAGAGAGAAGCACGTGTGTCTTGGATTCTTCCGGGGGCCTTTTCTTCGCGTCGGTGAGGCGCTCGAGCTCGAGGTAGGCCGTCACCCCGCCGGTTGGCTCGGGCCAGGAGATGCCCGCTCGCCCCGCCGCGTCGATGCGCAGCGCCCCCTCAACAGCGTGGACGGAGTCCGGGTCGTCGACAAGCAGAGCTCCACGCAACTCGGTAAAGACTGTCGGTCCGCCGGCTGCGAGCTCGACCTCGGGCCGCAGTGAGAGATAGGCGGCGGCGACCGCAGCCGAGGTCCGCTCGTCCTGGAAGATCGGGGGAACGAAGACCTCGGCGGCGAAATCCGTCACCACGTCGAAGTCCGGCGGCCCCTCGAAGACGTTGAGCCGTCGCGTGAAGCCTGCCCCGAGCACATCGTGGATGGCCTGCCGTCTGCTCTCCCGCTCCATGTCGTGTTTGCAGGCGTGGCGGTACCAGACTGCCGGTCGTAGCGGGAGCCCGCGCAGTCGCAGGCGCAGCTGGAGATCGGTGACCACTGCCGAGGGGTCGAGATACAGGCGGCGATCGGGAGCGGTCTGGCTCTGGAAGAGGATTCTGCCGAGTGCCGAGACTCCGACGTGACGATTTCCGATGAGCAGCATGTGGGCGCCCAGGTCGAGATCGTAGGAGAACAGTGGTGCGCCGGTGTCGTAGGTGTAGCGCTTTACGCCGAGCCAGGAGTACGTGGCGGGAAAGGCTCCCTCGGGGTCCGTGAGATCCGCCGCAGGCGTTTCGGCCCAGGGATCGAGTGGCACCGTCGGCAGGGCGAGAACCTCGCCGACGGCCGGCGTCGCGGGAAGCAAGAGTGCTGCGAGGAGTAGCGCCTGCAGG
>CAZVXU010000007.1:37880-40867 GCA_964631585.1 uncultured Spirochaetaceae bacterium
GCTGCCCCGGGGGCGGCCGCTGCTGGAGCGTTGGCGTCTACTCATCGCTCTTTCCTTCTGCCTTTCGCAACTGGTCTTCGTATCGTCTTCACATGCTCCTTGCAGGAGCCGATAATAGCTGCTATCATATTAACAGTCATTCATATGTCGAATCATTTAAGTGATGGCGATTATGGACACCATGAAGAGTCTACCCGCACTCTCGAGCTTCGTGAATCACTTCCCGATGAGGAGCGTTGCGAGCGGATGGCCGCTTTCGCGTCCGCCTTCGCCGACCCGCACCGCATTCGGCTGCTGTCGTTGCTTGGCGGGGGGCCCGTCTGCGTCGGTGAAAGTGCGATCATCCTGCAACGTTCACAGTCGGCGGTGTCCCATCAGTTGAAGCTTCTGAAGTCGCTCGGGCTCGTGCGCAGCACGCGTCAGGGCAAGCATATCTACTACTCCATCGTCATCGAGCACGAGCGGGAGATTCTTTCGACCCTCGAAGAGGCCTCGCAGCTCACCGGCGAAACGCCGTGAGAATAGAAAACCACGGAACGGAGGATTCACATGAAAGCCACTTCACGTCACGTAGCAGGATGCTACCAGTCGGTCGTTGACAACGGTCGCCATCACGGGCTCGTGCTCGACCTTCCCGAGGCGAAATCCGGGGATGATCTGGGCGCCACGGCTCTCGAGCTCGCCGGCATGGCCCTCGCAGGATGCATCTCCACCATTTGGGCGGTCGTCGCGGCAAACTCGGGCGTTTCCTACCGCAAGATTCTCGTCGAGGTGGATCTCGAGAAAGGCGACAAGGACCCCACATTTACCGGCGGCAGCGGCGTTGTGAAGGTGGACAGTGACGAAAGCGAAGACAAGCTTCAGCGCACTCTCGATAAGACCATCAAGGCTTGCCCGGTCGGAAAGCTTTTCGAGCAGGCTGGTATCGAAACTCCGATGAAAATCGAGAAGGCGAATCTGCTCGGCGACTAAACGGTAGGGCGGGAGCGCGGGAGAGCGCAGTACAGCCTGCGTTCCCCGTCACTCCAATCTCTCAGTGCGGATTGGCGAGGTGGCAGCCCCCGCGATGAACGGGTATAGTGAACGTAGTTCGATATGGGCTCACATGCTGCGTTCGCTGAGACATTCTGGCCGCTCTTTACCGCCGCCGGTAGCGTCATAGTTGCGCTCGGCGCGTCGGCCCACGTGGTGCTCTACAAGCGCGACTCCCGTGCGGCGGTCGCCTGGGTGGGATTGATCTGGCTCGTGCCCATCCTCGGCAGCGTGCTCTATGTCTTGCTCGGTATAAACCGGGTCCGGCGCCGCGTGTCCGGACGCCGCGGGCATGAAAGCGCCCACGTCGGCTCTCTGCAGCCGTTCTACTGCGGTGACGAGCAGGCCGTATCCCTCCTTCCGGAGGGGCGTGAATACCTCGTCGAAATGGTGCGGCTCGGGCGTGCCATCACGGGACTCAATCTCCTGAAAGGCAACACCGTCGAGACGCTCAGAGACGGCGACGAGACCTACCCGGCGATGCTCGAGGCCATCGACCGGGCCGAACGGTCCGTGAGCCTGAACGTCTACATCTTCGACAACGACGCCGTCGGCCGCCGGTTTCTCGAGGCGCTCAGTCGGGCGGTCGGCCGCGGTGTGGAGGTGCGCGTTCTCATCGACGCGGTGGGCTCCCGCTACTCCATGCCGCCGATCACGGGCGAGCTTACCGCCCGCGGCGTGCGCACGGCCCGCTTCATGTCCGGCGTGCTGACCTGGCGCACGCCCTACCTCAACCTCCGCAATCATCGCAAAGTCTGTGTGATCGACGGGGTAACCGCGTTCACCGGGGGCATGAACATCCGCGCCGGTCACCTCCTGGCCGAACGGCCGGCTCACCCCACGAGGGACATACACTTTCGTGTCAGCGGCCCGTTGGCACACCAACTTCAGGCGACCTTCGTCGAGGACTGGCTCTTTACCACCGGCGAGCTGCTCTCGGGCGAGCTGTGGTTTCCCCCTCCGCGGACCGGAAACGGTTCGGTATGCGCGCGGGTCGTTCCGGACGGACCGGATCACCATATGGACCGGATGAGTATGGCCTTTCAGGGCGCTCTCGCGGTAGCCCGCCACTCGGTTCGCATCGTCACCCCCTATTTCCTTCCCGAACGAGCCCTCATCGCGGCGCTCAATACCTGCGCCCTGCGGGGCGTGACCGTCGACATCGTCCTTCCGCGCCGCAGTAACCTGCGCATGGTTTCCTGGGCCGCAATGGCGCAAATGTGGCAGATCCTCGAATGGGGGTGTAGGGTGTGGCTCACCCCGCCACCCTTTGACCACAGCAAGCTCATGGTTGTAGACGGAACCTTGAGTCTCGTCGGCTCCTCGAACTGGGATCCACGAAGCCTGCGCCTGAATTTCGAGCTCGGCGTGGAGTGCTACGACGAGGAGCTTGCGCAGCGACTCGATGCCCTCATCGAGGAGCGCATGGCCGGGGCCGAGAGGCTCTCCCGAGAGGATGTCGACGGGCGCCCGCTTTTGGTGAAACTGCGTGACGGGGTGGTGCGGCTCGCGGCGCCGTATCTGTAGAATCTGTAGAACGGCACCGACGCAACAACCGCAGAGCGGATTATCTTTCGGCGGATTGCGACGCAAACCTCTCGACAATAAATGCAGCTACAACTATATTCAACGCTATGCATGAGTTGCCGAACGGTGTAACCGCCGCGCCGCCCGCGGTCGCGGCATCGGCTCCAGCGTACCCCGCCGCGGCTGCGGCCGCGGCGCCGGGGCCACCGCTCGACGTGCAGGCACTTTTTCGCGCGAAAAACCCCCGCCTTGCCCGCCGCATTCCTCCGTACGCGATGCGAATGCTCGAGCTCATCATCCACCAGCGGGAGTTGCGCCGATTCGTCGAAAGAACCAGGCACTGTTCCGGATGCGAGTTCGTCGATGCGGCGCTCTCCGAGCTGCAAATCGAGACCGAGTACGTGGGCGCCGATCGCCTGCCCGCCTCG
>CAZVXU010000008.1:0-39959 GCA_964631585.1 uncultured Spirochaetaceae bacterium
CATGACGAACCGCATTGGAGTGTATCATGAGCGAAGATAACGACAAGCTGCAGCGTCGGGAGCGACTGGTATGGCTCGGCATAACCGCTGCGCTTGTCATAACCTTACTGGTAGTGATCGTACCGGCCGCCGCCTTCGGCCAGTCGAGCTCGAGCGAGCAGGATCGCCTGCTGGACACGTTCGAGCAGGTGTTCCGATTCGTGCAGAACAACTACGTCGACGAGGTGGAGGCCCGGAAACTGATCGAAGGTGCCCTCGAGGGTATGTTCGAAAGCCTCGATGACCCGCATTCGGCGTACCTCTCGATGGAAGAGATGCGCGATCTCTCGGACACAACGCAGGGAGAGTTCGGCGGCGTAGGGATGTATATCTCGAAACAGTCGGTCCCCGAGGACAGCCGCGAGCCGGCCTTCGTGGAGGTAATCTCACCTATAGAGAGCACACCCGCGGATCGTGCGGGGTTGCGGTCCGGTGACCTCATCATCGCCATCGAGGGTGAGACGACCGAGGACCTCAGCATCGACGAGGTGGTCGCCCGGTTGCGCGGAAATCCGGGAAGCAAGGTCGAGGTAACCATCCGCCGCGGAGATACCCGCAGTTTCGACGTTTCCCTTACCCGTGAGATCATCGAAGTGCCGACGGTGCGCCATGCGATGATTCCTGAAAACATCGGCTACATCCGCATCATTCAATTCACGCCCTACACCGACGACCGCGTCAAGGAGTCGGTCAAGGAGTTCGAGAACGAGGGCTACGACTCGCTCATCATCGATCTGAGGCGAAACCCCGGCGGATTGCTTCCGGCGGTGGTGGATACGGCAGATCTCTTCTTTTCGGACGGTCTGGTCGTCGGCACGCGGGGTCGGAGCCCCGGGGAGAACCAGCGCTTCACCGCCGGAAACGGGGTGGAAGTGCCGGGCGAGATGCCCGTTGTCGTGTTGATCGACGAAGGCTCGGCCTCGGCTTCGGAGATTCTCGCCGGTGCGCTCAAGGACCGCGACCGGGCCTATCTGATCGGCGAGACGACCTACGGGAAGGGCTCGGTGCAGCAGGTGCGGCGCATCACCACCGGGGGCTTCCGCCTGACGATGTCGCGCTACTACACCCCCAGCGGCGACTATATCGACAAGAAAGGTATAGAGCCGGACCTGGTGGTGAAGGATTCCGAGCTCAGTGATGAGGACCTCGATTCCCTTGCCCGTTTGCAGGAGGAGAGGCTCGTGGAGGAATTCGTCAGCGAACACCCCTCGCCGAGCGCCTCTCAGATAGACTCCTTCATTGAGAGGCTGCGTGAGCAGGACATCACGCTTTCCGAGCGGCGTATCCGCAAGCTGGTTCGGGACGAGGTGCATCAGGTAAACGACGTCACCCAGGTCTACGACCTGGAGTTCGATATCGTGCTGCAGCGCGCAGTCGACATGCTGCGGCAGGGTGAGATACCGCTGCAATAACGGCAGATATGAAGCAGTTCGTACTTCCCGCCACCTATGCGGGAGATGGCGAGCTTACGGTTTCGGGGCGGGATTTCCATTACCTGCACCGTGTTCGCCGATTCTCCGAAGGTGACACATTCCCGGGGCGCTCCCGTGACGGGGTGCCGTACCAGCTCACGGTTGCCGAGGTGGGCTCGAACACTATGCGGCTGCTCGCCCGCCCGGCGGCGCGCGACGCCGGGGCGGATGGTGTCAGTGCGGGGTCGGCTGCTTCCTCGGACGCGGCAACGACCCCGGACATCGTGCTCTACCAGTGTCTCCCCAAGGCGCGCACGCTCGACCAGATCGTGCGACAGACGGTGGAGGCCGGCGTGTCCCGGATCGTACCGGTGGCGAGTCGCCGCACGGTGAAGCGGCTCGACGGCGGCGAGGGCTCTCAGCGTAAGCTTGAGCGCTGGCGGCGCATTGCCGAGGAGGCGGTGCAGCAGAGCGGTCGATCCACGGTACCGGCGGTCGATCCGGTGCGCGATCTCCCGGAGCTTCCGCTCGTAGGCGCCGAGGATGGCGAAGTCGGGCTCCTGTTCCATGAGAAAGCTCTTGCAGACCACGGCATTGGCAGCTATCTTAGTGCCGGTCCACGACGAGTCACCATCGTCATCGGACCGGAGGGCGGGTTGTCGGATGAAGAGGTAAACATCCTCGTCCGCCGCGGCTTCAATCCTGTTTCGCTTGGACCTAACGTACTTCGCACCGAGACGGCGGCAATCTACGCCATTGCTGCGGTGCAGTCGGTCTATCGGGAGCTCGTAGCGTGGAAACAGTAGTAGATGTGGACCGCGTTCGCCGCATTCGCGTAGTCGGTGTCCCCGTGGATATCATACCCTCGGACTATCTCGACGATATCGTCGGGACGATGCTTTCGGAGCCCGGGCAGGATCAGCTGGTGTTTCTGACACTACGCGACCTGATGCGGGCACGGCGCAACGCTGAGTATCGGCGCCTCGTTCAGAATGCCCGGCTCATCATTCCGACCACTCCGGGCATCGTTCGCGGCGCCCGGTTTCTCGGCCATGGGGAGCCCACGCGCTACGAACCGTTCAACTTCGTCATTCGCCTGCTCGGTATCCTCGAGAAGAAGTCCGCCTCGCTTTACCTCTTCGGTCTCGGTCGCCGCTACCTCGTGCAGGTCGAGCAGAACCTGCGGGAGACCTTCCCCGGCCTGCGGCTGGTGGGAAGATACCCGGGCTACTATCCGCGGGGTCTCGAGCAAGACATCATCACCGCCATCAAGAAGGCCTCTCCGAGCGTGCTCCTCGTGGGTCCCGGGGTGCCCCGCGGGGAGCGCTGGATACAGCGACACAAGGCTTCGCTCAACAACGGGCTGTACCTCGCTGCACCCGAGGTGTTGGAAATCTTCGCCGACCGCAGGGCGCGACAGAAGGATACCGGCTTCGGGGCGCTCATTCGCAGCCTCGGCTACAGTCTTACCCACCCGTGGCGGATGGCGCGCGTGCTGACGTACCTCTGGTATGGGATCCTGTTGATCATTTACCGCACCTTCAAGCTGCGCTGAGTGCTGCCCGCCGGCTGATACACGCCGACCGCTATACATCGCCGATCTTCAGATACTCGTACGCCTCGCGCAGGAATGCACCATGGCGCGCGGTCACCGCATGTCCAATGAGACGGCGTATGGGCGGCAGATAGACGAGGGCGCCTACGGCATCGGTGAAGAAGCCCGGCAGCAGGAGGAGGACGCCGGCGGCCAGGAGGCCTGCGAGCCGCGCATACTCCCGCCTCGGGAAGATATCGGACGCTACGTCCCGGCGTACCCGCTGCAGGGTGGTGCCGGCGGAGTTCAGGAGAAAGAACAGCGCGAAGAGGCCCGTGGATGCGGTCGCCGCCAGCACGAGGTGCTTGCCGTAATGCTCGCCGAGAGTCAGCAGGATGTAGCCGTCGGCGATTCCGAGCATCGAGAGGAAGAGCAGCGCGAGAAACAGGCGTGATACAAAGCCGGACTCGAACAGTCTCAGCAGCCCCTTCGTCCTGTGCATGACCTCTCCCACTATGCAGGCACCCCGGTATCCCGGACAAAAGCCATTAAAATACTACCGCAGGTTACTTGCTGTTTCCCGGTCATCCCGTATCTTAACGCTCATGGTCCGGGTGCTAATCATCGATCGCGACACCCGCTCACACCGAACCCTGCGTTCGCTCTTGCCCGACCGCTTCCGACTCGTACACCACACCGAACCGGCATTATCCGTCGATCGCGCCCGCCTCGAGCGCCCGGACCTGGTGATCCTCGACATCGATCTCGGCGAGTTCGACGGCCTGGCGCTGCTGCGCTCGCTGGTCAGCATGCCGGACGCGCCGCCGGTGCTCGTACTGACGTCGCTTCGCCATACCCGTCTGGTGGTCCAGGCGGTACGAAGCGGCGCAGCGGACTACCTGACAAAGCCCTTCGTGCTCGACGAGCTTACAGGCGCGATGATCGCCGCCCTCGAACGGCGTCCCCGACCTCCTGCCGCCACGGAGGCTGCGGAGAATCCGGCCCTTGCCCGTATCATCGGCGAGAGCCGGGCCGCGTGTGACCAACGCCGGAGGGCCCGGCTCTTTGCACAGTCCTCGGCTCCCGTAATGATTCTCGGCGAGAGCGGAACCGGCAAGGATCTTTTTGCACGTGTGGTGCACGCTCTTTCTTCGCGCGGGCGCGGAGCGTACGTAGCGGTGAACTGCGGCGCGGTGCCGGAGCCACTCTTCGAGAGCGAGATGTTCGGTGTCACACGCGGCGCCTATACCGACGCCGTCGATCGCCCCGGCCACTTCGAGGAGGCCGACGGTGGCGCGCTCTTCCTCGATGAGATCGGTGAGCTCAGTCACCGGTCACAGGTGAAGCTCCTGCGTGCGATAGAGGATCGACGCGTGCGCCGCGTCGGCAGTACCACCGAGCGACAGATCGATGTCCGTGTGATCGCCGCCTCCAACCGTCCGTTGCGCGAGGACGTCGACGCCGGCCGGTTCCGCGCCGATCTGTTCTATCGGTTGAACATACTCTCCGTCGAGCTGGCGCCCCTGCGCGAGCGTCCGGAAGACATCGGATTTCTCGCCCACCATTTTCTGGCCCAGAGTCGCCGGAGTGTGCCGAGCGGCTTCACCGATGCGGCGCTCGATGCCCTTCGCGCTCACGCGTGGCCCGGAAACATCCGGGAGCTGCGCAATCTCGTGGAGCGCGCGGAAATCGTCGCCGAAGAGAACATGATTCGACCGGCAGATGTGATGTTCGTGTAGGAATGCGGCGGTGCCCGCTACTGCAGGGGGCGGAGGTAGAGCCCCTCGACCACCGGAACGGGGTTTCCGTCGGAATCAGTCGTTACCCCGTCGAAGCGCCCGATAACGAGCATTCCCCCGTTTGCGGTGATGGCATCGGCCGAGCTGCTTCGATTGCGACGAGTGGGTATGCGGGAGAAGAACTCCGGGCCGCCGATATCGACATAGGCGCTGTACAGCACGACCCTCTCGAGGCCCTCCCATTCACCCGTGACGAGCTCGATACGTGCGCTGAAGCTCTCTTCTTCCGGGTCGAGCACCTCGATTGCCGAGACAACGCCGTCGAGCATGAGCAGGCGCCCGTCGGGGGCGGGATCCCTGCCTTCGCGAACACTCAGCGACAGCGATTTCAGCGACTCATCAAAGTCCACCACGGCGCCGAAGTCCGACAGGTCGACGCCGAACGCGGCGCCCGACGTCAGCACGAACATCAGAGCCGCCGCCAACACATTTCTCATATCACCGCTCCCGGACCGTTTGAGCCGGATTATAGCAGCAGGGGGCGCTTTTGTCTCGTGGCGTCGACTTTGAGGGGATTTTCACGTGTTTCGTGATATATTGTGGCGATGATGGGGATGCTTCGTGCTCTCGTGATCGGTGCGACGGGCGGAATCGGCCGTGAGGTCGCCCGGATTCTTGCGGAGCCGGGGATGGAGATCGTCTGTCACGGTCACGTGGACGACGAGCGCATGGAAACGCTCCTCGAAGATATCCGCTCACGCGGCGGGCGCGCTCGAGCGGTAATCCGGACGCTCGAGTGTGCCGAAGACGTAATAGAGGAGATCGACGCACTTCTGCCGGTGGACATTCTGGTCGTGTCGTTCGGACCGATGATTCGCGCATCCGTCGTGGATACGGAGACCGAGTCCTGGCGGCACATGGCTGAGCTGAACTTCGTGATGCCGTCGGCAGCAATCAGCAGGTGTCTGCCGGCAATGAAAGAGCGGAACTTCGGCCGGATACTGCTTTTCGGCGCTACGCGAGCCGATCGTATCCGTGGCTACGAGACCATCGCAGCCTATGCTGCGGCGAAGACGGGGCTGGCAAGCGTGGTGAAGTCGGCGGCACGGCAGACGGGGAGCTACGACATCTGCATCAACGCGTTGTGTCCGGGTTACGTTGACACCGAGTACTACGACGATGCCGAACGTGAGCGGGCGGCACGGGCAACGCCGGGCGGGCGGATGACGGATCCGGCGGAGGTTGCCGAAATGGCCGGCGTTCTGCTGAGCCGACGGAATCGGAGTGTGACCGGCGCTATCGTCCCGATTGACGGTGGCCTCGGGTGAGGATTTGAGGTTTGACAAAGGCTGTGCCGACAAATAACATAAGGGCGATGCGCTCATCTAAAAATCGCGGGCCTGCATCTGTCTCTGTAGAAGGGGAGCTATGAGCAACAACGAGATCGTTCCTGGCTTCGATGAGGAAAAGGACGAAAGTCTCAAAATCAGGCTGCAAAAGATCGATTCCGTCGAGGGATGCCTCGTCCTTTATCTCACCGGGTACATCGACACGTACAATTCGAACTTTTTCCAGAAGCGTGTCAATCGTGCCGTGGAAGCCGGGTACACCAAGCTGATCTTTCACTGCAGCGGGCTGAACTATGTATCGAGTACCGGCATTGGATCCTTTACAGCCTTTCTCAAGGCGGTGAAGCCTCGAGGCGGGGACCTCGTCCTGCTCGAGATACAGCCGAAGGTCTATGAGGTATTCCAGCTCCTCGGGTTTTCCCAGTTCTTCAACATCAAGGACAACCTCGATGAGGCGGTGGAGTTCTTCAAGAAGGGCGGCGTCGCCACCGAGTCCGAAGTCTTTCCGAAGATCTTCAAGTGCCCGATCTGTTCCAAAAAGCTGAAGGCGACCAAAGCCGGGCGATTCCGTTGTTCCGAGTGCAAGACCATTCTTGCCATCGACAACTCCGGACAGGTCTTTCTCGGCTGACCGCGAGCTCACCGGGCTCTTCCGACATCGAATATTACCTCTGCGGTCTTGACGAATTGCCGCGTCGGCGCTTTGCTAGCTCGTAGAGGAAACGTGTATCACAGTCGCGATCGTCGCGAAGGAGGCCTTTTGTGGGCATATTCGACCGCTTCAGGCGGCTCATAAAATCCAATCTCAACGAGATGATCGATCGAGCGGAGAACCCCGAGAAGATGCTCGAGCAGGTCATCGACGACATGAACAAACAACTCATCGAGTCGAAGAAGAGCGTCGCCTCCGCGATCGCCGACGAAAAGAAGCTCGAGCGCCAGATCAACCAGACACGGGCGCAGTCGGCACAGTGGGAGCGGCGGGCGGAAACTGCGGTACGTGGGGGCGAGGATGAGCTCGGCAAGGAAGCCCTGCTGCGCAAGCAGGAGCTCGACCGCTACGCTGAGGAGTACGAGAAACAGCGCGCACAGCAGCATGACTCGGTTGAGAAGCTGAAGGTAGCACTTCGTGCGCTTCAGCAGAAGCTCGAAGAGGCCCAGCGCAAGCGCAATCTTCTCGTCGCGCGGGCCCGCCGTGTCGAAACTCAGAAAAAGCTGAACGAGACTATCGGCGGCATGAACGATACGTCGGCTTTCGAAGCCTTCGACCGCATGACCGAGAAGATGGATGAGCTCGAGGCGCAGAACGAGGCAATGGAAGAGCTCGAGGACACGTCGAGCAGGGACGATCTCGAGGACAAGTTCCGCAAGCTCGAGGGCACCGCCTCCGACGGCGATTCGCTTCTCTCCGATTTCAAGAAGCGGCTCGAAATCGAGCACAAGACCGGAGCGGATTCGGGTGAGGAGTCCATCGAAGAGCTCAAGCGGAGGCTTCGCGAGGATGAGGAGAAGCGTCGGTAGCGGGTCGCTTCACGTCCATCTCGTCCCGTCGGACCCCCTCGTCGCGGAGCGTATTCGCCCCCGGGTCGATCAGCGGCCCTCGTGGAACATGAGCATTGGCCTCAGTTGCCGCATTCCGCCGGATACCGATGTCGTGCTCCTGCCGGCGGAGCGATGCGGTGAGTGTATCCCCGGCGATCCCTCGTCGCCGGCCTACCTCGCCTACGGCGCGCCCGAGCTTCTGGCCGGTTGCGTTCTTCGTGGTTGTGTCGATTATCTCAAAGCGCCGTGGGACGGAGATGAGCTCGAGTTCCGGCTGGAGCGTTTCGCGCGGCCACTTGCATTCTCCGTTGCCGGTGTGCAGGTGCGCCTGGAGAACCTGCGCCTCGTGAGCGAGGTGGGGCGAACCGGGATCACGGCGGCGGAGCGAGCCGTGCTCGAGCTCCTTATTCGGCGTGCCGGCGAGACTGTATCCCGTGAAGCCCTCTTCTATGCGCTATGGGGCACCGACGGCGGCGGCTCCCGTCTCGTCGACGTCTATGTCTCCCGCCTGCGCGGGCGGTTGCGCGAGGTGCTACCTCCGCGAAGTCTCGTCGATCCGCTTCGCGCCGTGCAGGGTCGTGGCTATACTCTTGAAGCATAAGAGAATAGGTGCTTGTGGATAAGTTGTGGAAATATTCGCACCCCCCGTGCCTGGGGTGCCGTCCGCGAGCCCGGGCTGCACCGCGGTCTCGGCGAATTCGAGTCTTTCATACCGATTTGCTGGATAACTGCATACACCGTATACAATTACGCAAATGTTGGCGAAATTTGAGAGATCAGTAGGTGGCAGTCGCTTCGCGTGCTGTCTGAAAATGTAGACAGGCCGGCCCGAGGCATTTGTGGATAAATTGTGCGCGATTCAGTCCCTCCCGACCGACCGGTCGGCGACGGGGAAGGGCGGCTGTGGGGCCCGGCGCTCCACAGGCCCGACCGTTTCGGTTGCAATGAGGAGGGGGCCGTGCTACGATTCGCCGAAGTGAAGGAAATCGTACGCCTCGTTGTGCGGTTCATCTTGTCGTTCGCGACGGTTCTGCTTTTTCTCGTCGCCGGCATCGTGGCCATACGTTGGGTGACGTATCATACTCCCGAGAGCGTTCCCGTCGGTCGCACCCTGGCGTACCTGCTGGTGCAGGCGATACGTCCGGCCTTCCTCCCCGCCGTCCTCATTTCCGCCCTCGTAAGCATCTTTGGCCTTTTGCGACTGCCGCGGCTGCGACATGCGGGCCTGCTTGTCGTCTTTGTCGTCACCGGTTTGAGCATCACGTTCGGCGCCGCGGGTTTTCTCCGCCTCGAGGGGATGGTGCCCGCGCCGGAGGCTCCGCCGAGCAGGCGCATCGAGCCCGAAGTGCTCTACCGCAGCGATCAGCTGGATTTCTATGCGTTCCGCAGCTCCGGACTCGAGCTGTCATCTGTCGTGTATCACGTTGCGGGGCGCGATCCGGCCCTTGGTGTGGCCGAGGAGGGCGTCCTGTATCCGCACACGGAGGAGCTCGAAGTGCGCGGACCCGACGAGCCCGGGCTCGACCTCCGCGTATCCTTGAGCGAGCTGGAGAATGCCTACTGGCAGTCCTTCGCGCCTCCGCCGGAGGTTGCCGGAACGCTCGAGGATGTGGAGAGGGCCGGTATGGTGCTCGACGGTCGGTTTAGCCCAGGGAGTCGTGGCTTTCTCATGCTCGCGTGGACGCTTGCGTTCCTCACGACGAGTCTATGGACGATCGCACGATCGACCCGCTGGCCGCTTCTGAATATCATTCTTACACTCGGCATGGTGCGGGCAGTCTTCGCGGCCTTTTCGCTCGTGGAGCGGGAAAGCGTTCGGGAGTTTGCTGTTGCCGTCATTCCGCCGGCCTATCTCGAGTACCTGCTGCCCGGGCTGTTTGCCGGCGTCGCGGTGATCCTGCTGCTGTTCCTGATCCTGATGCCTTCGTTCGAACAGTGGAACAGAGAGGTGCGCAGTGCATAGAAGCGTGCGCACCCTCGTTCTTACCATACTCACGGTCTATCTCATCGCGCTCGGCGCTTTCATGGTGTACTCCCTGCGGGATTTTCCCGCGCGGGAGGTGCTGGCGATCTTTCAGGGCAGGTGGATCGTCACCAACGGGTTGTATCTGTTCATCGATCGACTGATCCCGGTGCAGCTGACCGCCGTCGTCCTTGCGTTTTCGCTTCTGGTACGCACCGCCCGCTCACAGGCCCACGTCTCCTTTTTCGGCCTGATCCGGCCCGTGCTCGTCGTGGTGATTGTTACGGCCGTGCTCTACACGGCGGCCGCCGGTCTCGCGGCGCCGATGCTGGCCGGCATGCGGGCCGATGCCGAGTACCGGAGCGAGCTGGCCGAGAGCTTTCTCAACGATGGTGAGGAAGCCGCCAACCGCGATGACTGGGCGCGCGCGGTCACCGAGTACGAGGCGTATCTGGCAATAAACCCCGTGGACTCAGCGGTCGAGGCCCAACTGGCCGAAGCCCGGGAAAAGCTCGCCCAGGCTTCCTCCGACGAGCAGGAGGCCGGGGAACGCCCCGGTGCCGGCGGTGAGCTCATCAGCCAGGACGCGGAGCAGCTGGTCGATAGGGCTCAGGAGGCCCTTTCCGGCGAAGACTACATCTCGGCGCACTACTGGGCGCAGCTTGCCCTGGAGGTCGACCCGGGACGGCCCGAGGCCGAGGACATTCTGCGCGAGGCGAACCGCCGCATGGCGTCGCTCGAGCTCTCGAATCTCGACGAGCGTGAACGAGCCATATACGAGCGGAAACGAGATGCCTATCAGGCCCTGCAGAACGATGAGGTTTTCCGCGCGCATCGCATCTTTTCCGAGCTCGCGGAAGAGTTGCCGCGCGACCGGGACGTGCAGCGCTACCTTCCCCAGGTCGAAGAGAAACTGCGCGAGGTGGCATTTTTCGCCGATGAGATCGACCGCAACATGCACCGCCCCGGCTCGAACGACATTCTTTTCACCACTGCCGGAGATGACGCTGCAGCCGATCGCCGCTTCGTCTCGATTCGGCGCCTTGTAAGCACTCGGGCCGGCACCTACGCCCGTGACGTCGAAGTGATTGATGTCGCAGCGAACGGCGGGATCCGCCGGCACATGCAGGCTCCGTACGCGAAGCTGCGTTCGGGGCGTTTCGTATTGCAGGTCGTCGAGCGCGGCACCGATCAGCTCCTCTACCGACCCACATACCGCGTGCGGCCTGCCGACGGTGAAGGGCTGCCATATGTCGTGGTGATGCACACCGCCCGAGAGTTGCACGCCCTGCGCGATACCGGGCCGCGTTTCTCCGGGGTGAGCGTTGCGGAGTTGCTGATAATGGAGGATTTCTTTCCCCGGCTCGGCTACAGTGTCGACGGGGTGAGGCTTGCGCTCGCGATGCGCCTGGTAAGGCCCTTCAGCTTCGTCATCCTCTCGTTCTTCGCGGTCGCCGCCGGCTGGGCCTGGCGCACCCGATATATCGCCCGACCTCCCGTCCTGGTCCTTGCGCTGCTGCCGACCCTCCCCTTCATCCTGTCCATCGTGACCACGCTTTATCACTATCTCCATCGCGCGCTTCTCGGCCTGATCGTCCCGCTGGGGGGCTTCACAGAGCTGATTATCGCAACGGTGCTGATAGAGGCGCTACTCCTGCTCGTTTCGCTGGCCGTGCTCGCCGGACAGTCGACATCATGAAGTTTCCGCGTTTCGCGGTGCGCAGCCTATCGATGCCGCGCCTCGACCTCGCGCGCATTCCATGGCGGGATCTCCCCTGGGGGAAGATGGTGGGTGGCGGCCTCGGGTTGACTGCCGGCCTCTTCGGGATGGTTTTCGGCATCATCGTGGGCCACCTCGTGGACGAGGTGCTGTGGACGCACCTGATGCGCCGCCTTCTGCGGCGCTTTATTCGCACCGGAGCTGTGGCCGTGGAGCTGGACGCGGTTGCGCCGGCTGTCTCCATCCTGGTGCTGCTGACCGACGCGGCGCGCTGCGGCCACGCTTCGCGTGCGAAGGCGGCGGCAGCCGTGCTCCGGGGCTACCTCTACGATCGCTACGCAACGAGCACGCGCCGCCGCCGCCTCCTCGACATAGCCGGTGAGGAGGTTCTCGCGCGCACGGAGGCCGAGAGGGCCGCGGAGGACGGCGAATCGGCGGCGGGCGGCGGGTCCGCTGCGGGCGGCGGGTCCGCGGAGCCCTTTCTGAAGGTTCTCGCGGGCCGGCTGACCCATAACGAACGGGCCGAGGTGGCCTGGCTCGCGGGACGTGTCGCCCGGGATATCGGCCCCTGCGCCCGACGGATTGCAGACCATATCGCGCAGCGCCTCGGCGCCGACCTGCGGGTCGTAGCCGACGCCGCGCGGCACGAGGGAGAGCTCGACGAGCGGGCGTGCATGTTGCTCGGCGTCCCGCAGAATGCCGACCGCACCGAGGTGCGGCGCGCCTACCGCAGGCTCGCTGCGGAGTTTCACCCTGATGCGACCGCGGTGCTGGAGGCACATCAGCGCAGGCAGGCCGAGGAGGCCTTTATTCGTATCCGGGATGCGTACGAGCAGCTTATGGGGGAGCTCGGCGAAGAGACTTAGCCGCAGCGGCGCCTCAGTCGGGGTCCGAAAGCGGCGCGCGGTCGATCTGTGCGCCGAGCTGCTGCAGACGTTCGACGAGGTGCTCGTAGCCGCGCTCTATCTGGTAGACGTTCTGGATGGTGCTCTGTCCTTCGGCGCATAGAGCTGCGAGGACCATGGCCATGCCGGCGCGGACGTCGGGAGACGTCAGGTTGGATCCCGACAGTCGTGCAGGACCACTGACTACCGCCCGATGCGGGTCGCAGAGTACGATCCGAGCGCCCATACCGATGAGCTTGTCCACGAAAAACATCCGCGATTCGAACATCTTTTCGTGAATGAGGATGGTTCCCTCGACCTGCGTTGCCACTACGAGGGTGATGCTCACCAGGTCGGGCGGGAAGCCGGGCCATGGGGCGTCGTCAATCTTGGGAATCATCCCGCCCATATCCGGCACCACCCGGAGGGCCTGCCCGCCCGGTACACGAATACTCGAGCCGTCACGTTCCCAGTGTATGCCGAGCTTACCGAAGGCGATGCGCGTCATCTTCAGCTGCTCGGGCGCCGCATTCTCGACGACTACTTCCCCCCGTGTAACGGCCGCGAGGCCGATGAACGAACCGACTTCCATGTAATCGGCACCTATCGCGAACTCGGTTCCGTGGAGCCGGGTGACGCCTTCGATGCGCAGGATATTGGAGCCGATGCCATGGATCTTTGCCCCCATGGCGTTGAGCAAGTTGCAGAGATCCTGAATGTGGGGTTCCGATGCGGCGTTCTCGATGACGGTCTCCCCGTCGGCGAGCACGGCGGCCATGATGGCATTCTCCGTTGCAGTCACCGACGCCTCATCGAGAAAGATCTCGGTTCCGAGGAGCTTGTTCGAGGACAGCGTAAACAGCCCGTCGGACTCCACGCGTGCGCCGAGGGCCGAGAGGGCGATGAAATGGGTATCGAGCCGCCGGCGTCCGATAACGTCGCCGCCCGGAGGCGGGAGGACTACCTTCCCGGTTCGGGCCAGCATGGGTCCGGCGAGCAGAATGGACGCCCGCACCCGTTTCGCCTCGTCCACGGGTAGCGCACTCGTTGCGATGTTGCTGGTCGTAATCTGAAACTCGCCGTGTTTCCGACGCTCGACGGTGGATCCGAGGCCACTGAGGATTCTCAGCATGACCTGGACATCCTCGATATCCGGCACGTTACTGAGAAGAACCGGCTCGTCGGTGAGCAGAGTAGCGGCTATGCAGGGGAGCGCAGCATTCTTGTTTCCGCTCGCACGCACGGTCCCTTGAATGGGGTAGCCACCCTCCACTACGTATTTGAACATGGGCCAACCTTGTCGAAAAGCGACATCGCTGTCAACACAACCTGCATTCGGCTATTCGGGTGAGCGCAAGCGGAACTGGTGGCCCTCGAAAGGATTGCTGTCCATGACGATGAGGGTGCGGTAGTAGAAAGTGCCACTACCCCGGACATCAACCCGTAACGGCGCGACGGTGGTTGTGCGCTCCCCGGGTGACGGAAACGGATTCTCGAGGAAGTCCGGGAAGGCGACCGCGGCGATTTCGAATTCGGCCAGGATCTCGTGGAGGGGCTGCGGGGACTCGATTTCCTTCTCTTCGCCGACGATCTCGGAGGGCTGGGCGATTTCGGGGGGGGCGGGGGCCTCGACATCCGGGGCAAACAGGTCGGCGATTCTTCGGCGGAGCATCTCGTCCGTCGTGCTGGAGGCGGGCATCTTGCTCTCGGGCACCGAACGCTGCAGGAATCGCGCATATCGTCCCGCAGCGAGGTGTTCTTCCAGGCTTTGCAAAAAGCTGTTGAGACTGCGTACGATGTTCGCCGTCGCGTGCGGCGCGTAGCTGCGGCCGTTCCAGCGATACCACGTCAGGAAGGTCTCGTAACCACGGCCCTCCTCGAAGGCCGTTTGCGCCTTGAGCACATCGCTGATGCCATCCTCGTCGATATCGACGACGGAAAAATCAATGACCGGTGTCCGCTCGATGACGAACTCCGAGAAACCCTGACGGCCGACGACGAGCCATACCTCTTTGAGACCGATCTGATCCTGAAAGTGTGCCGACACCGCGCGCGGCAGACCCCCCTCCGCGTTGAGCTCGAGAGTGGACAGGTCCTCGACGACGGAAAAGCGGCCGATCCGGCGCGTTTCGAAGAGGACGAGACCATCGGGCCGGTTGAGATAAACCTCGAAGAAGAACTCGGAGACGGCGGTGGTGTCCCGAGAGAGACGCTCCGGCGCCGAGAGCTCGGCGAAGCTCGGCGGCGTCTCGCTGCTGTCGCCACCGACGGCGAGCAGGCATACGTCGGTTCGCCCGTCGGTATCGAGATCAACCGTGACCGCGAGATGACTGCCGTTCTCGCGAATGGGTCGAGTGCTCGCCGGCGATAGTTCCACCGCTGCGGCCACCAGGTCTCTCGGTTCCTGTGAGCTCTCCGGCCGCCCTTCCACGCCCCGGCTGGTTTCGGGGTCGGTCGGCTCGTCCTGCGGGGGGTCGGGCGGGTTCGCGGTTACCCCCATCCGCGGCTCCGGACGTGATGATTCCGGCAGCGTGGAAGCGCATGCTGCCAGCGTGAGTGCGATGATAGACATCATTAGCACGTAGTGCGGCCGGGACGCCATCTGCTTCATGATACCCGGCTTCCGCCGTTTTCGCTACAGAGAGCGATGCCGCCTTGCACGATCACACAGGAATTTTACATAATGGGTCACGGTCGCCACCGATAGGGCGCTGCCGGTCCCTGGAAGGAAGCTTATGCAATTCTATAGCACGCGTGACACCAAGCGTCTCGTCTCCTTTCGCGAGGCAGTATTCCGCGGCCTGGCGCCGGATGGTGGCTTGTTCCACCCCGCGTCGGACCTGGATCTGCGCAGCGAGTTCTTGAGCATGACAAGGGAAACCACCTTCGCGGAAGTCGCGCAGACGATCACCTCGGCCCTCTTTTCGGGCGAGCTCTCTGCGGAGCAAATAGATCGCGTCGTCTCCAGGGCCTTCCCCTTCCGGCCGGAGCTGAGCCGGCTCACCGATGAGATCTACCTTCTCGAGCTCTATCACGGGCCCTCATGCGCGTTCAAGGACTACGGAGCATCCTATCTTGCCTCGGTCATGGAGGAGTTTCTCGCCGGGGAGGATGGTCGCGCGGTGATCCTCACGGCAACCTCCGGTGACACAGGAAGCGCCGTCGCGCACGCCTTCTACGGTAAAAGCAACATCGACGTGGTAGTGCTGTATCCCTCCGGGCGTGTCAGCCCGCTGCAGGAAAAGCAGCTCACCACGCTCGGCGGGAACATCCATGCCCTCGAGGTGAAGGGCTCATTCGACGACTGCCAGCGTATGGTCAAGCAGTCCTTCCTCGACCCGGAGCTCTCTGAGACGCTGCGATTGACCTCCGCGAACTCGATCAACCTCGGTCGGCTCATACCCCAGGCCTTCTACTATGTATACGCGTTCAGCCGGCTCAAGGCGGACGTGCCTGGAGAGTTCTTTTTCTGTGTGCCGAGCGGTAACTTCGGCAATCTCACCGCCGGCGTGCTTGCCTGGAAGTGGGGGCTTCCGGTGACCGGCTTCATCGCTGCCACCAATGCGAACGATGTTGTGCCCGAGTATCTGAAGACCGGCACTTACTCCCCGCGCAGCTCCATCCGCACGCTCTCAAACGCAATGGACGTGGGTGATCCCTCCAATTTCGAGCGACTCAAGACGGTTTTCTCGGAGGATGTCGACGCCATGGCCGCTATGATCTGGGGAGAGGTCGTGAGCGACGAAGAGACCCTCGAGACGATCGGCCACTTCCGGGTGACCGAGGATATCTTCGTCGATCCACATACGGCCGCGGGTGTGCGCGCCGCCCAGCGCTTCATCGCCAATCGCTATCCTACGGTCGGCACGGTCGTCACTCTGGGAACCGCCCACCCGGCGAAGTTCGGCGAGGTGGTGGAGGAGGCCACCGGCATGCGTCCCGACATTCCGGAGCGACTCGAGCGTGTGCTCCACCTCGAAAAAAAAGCCATGGAGATGGATAACACTCCGGAGGCGCTGAAACAGTTTCTGCTCGATACCTTTCGGGAGTAGGTTGGCGCAGGCGGTCGCAACCCCGCGGCGGCCCGGGCCGGCGGCTGGTGCGGTGACGGCGACCGGAATCAGCCGCCGTGTCGCTCGCCGGGCCACGGCAGGCCTTCAGGAAGTACGGCACGGTCGCCGATCGGCGTTCGGCGCATCGCCTCGCGTGCACTTTCCGAATAGAGATCGAGAGATCGGACCGTCTCTGCTGCCGCGTGCTCCGGATCCCGCGTCCGAATCGCATCGATAATGCCTCTGAACAGCACACGCTCGCGCTCGACCGAGGTTTCCACGGGCTCCTCGTCGGATTCCCAGCTCTTGAGGCTGAGCAGACGGTACAGCGGCTGAGCGAGGAGCTCTATGACCCGGTTGTGGCTTGCCGCGTAGAGTTGCCGATAGAACTCACCGTAGACCTTGGCGAGGCGCGCGGTTTCGAGCTCGCTCAGCTCCCGTCCGGCTTCCTCGCTGGCCGCGAGCACTTCGCGGAACACCGAGATGCTGTGCTCGGCCGCTTCATCGAGCCCGTTGAGCTCTTCCTCTGTGGCACGCTCGGTCGCGAGGGCGATAACGCGGGGCAGAAGCACCTGCTGGAGCTCCTCTACGTCCCATACCGATGCCCCACGCCGCCGCAGGGCTATGAAGAGCGCCTCCGAGAGGGCGTCGGTGCCCGGCTCGGTGATGTACATGCCTCGCCCGTGGCGGACGTCGACGAGGCCGAGCGCCGAGAGGAGCCGCACCGCGTCACGTACCACGGCGCGACTGACCCCGAACTGTTCCGCCAGCTCGGGTTCGGTGGGAAGCGACTCACCCGCGGAGAGCTCGCCGCGGAGGACCGATTGCTTGATGCTGTCAGCTACTTGCTGTGCCAGCGTTTGCTTCTGCAGGGACGTATTGAACACGTTCGCTCCGGGATTCGCGCGCATCAACGCGCAGATACAAAACCAAGGATAGCACCAGGTATCCTGCCGTTACAATCCAAACCGCACGCAAGCCCACCGCTCTGGCGATATAGCCGAAGACCGCGCTGCCCATGAAGGCGCCGAGGGATAGCGCGAGCGACTGCACGGAAAGCATCGCCGAACGACGCTGGGGGGCAACGTTCCTGTTGATGAGAGTCTGATGGGGGCTCTCACCGGCGCCGACCATCATATAGGCCAGCCAGAAGGCGCCGACAGCCGGGCCCATCGAGTACTGCAGTGCCAGGAGGAGCACGAAGACTCCGCGCAGGCCCTGCGCCACGGCCGCGAATCGCGCCGGGCGACCGCCGAGGAGACGCGTAAGCGGTGTGGAGGCGAGGTTTCCGCCCATCGCGAGAAGAAAATTTCCCGCGGTGATGACGCCGAAGAGGCGAGTGGGCGTGCCTCCGTCGAGGGTATCGGCGAAGAACGGCTGCCAGAAGGTTTCCATCGTGCTGATTGCAGCGCCCGCTACGACGCTGAGCATCGCGAGGAGAAGCAGAGTGCGGTTTCTGACGGTGTCGAGAATCGCGCGCAGAATGATGGAGCCCGCCTCGCCGGCTCCATCGGCTTCAGTGGCGTCGACAGCGTCCGCCCGGCCGCTCGCGTCGGCAGGCGCTGCGGCGACCTGCTCCCGCACAAGTCGCGCCGTCAGGACGCCCGTGATGAGCAGCACGCCCGCTGCCGCCGCCGGCGGCAACGCCAGCGCCGAGCGGCCTCCGGGGAGCTCGGTGCCGGAAAGGAGCTCGGGAAGCCAGCCGCCGAGCAGGCTCGCGGCGCTCAGGGCGAAGAGGCTCACTGTGTTTCCGTAGGCGAGCGAGCGCTGAAGCTCCTCCTCCGGGGCGAGACGCAGTACCTCGTCGACGAACCAGGCCTCGAGGGCGCCGGAGATGAGGGCCCGGCCGGCACCGTAGAGGACGAAGGTCGCTGCAAGGAGAATGAAACCGCCGGCCATGGCGAGCGAGAGCATCGAGGCGGCCATGACGAGGTAGGCAAGGACCGAGACACGTCGGCGCCCCCACGCATCCGCGAGCCCTCCGGTCGGCACCTCGAGTGCGATGATGGTAACGGAGTACACGGCTGTGAGAACGCCGACCTGAAACAGGTCCATCCCTCGTTCTCGTTGCAGGAGGACGATGATCGGCATCGGCAGGGCGGTGGCGATCCAATAGAGCCCGGTTATCAGGTAATAGACTCGCCGTACTCGCCCCAATTCCCGGCGTGCGCGTTTCGGGTCACCGCCATAGGCATTTTCTGATCGTGTCATATGATGACTATATGATTAAATGACACAGGGGTCAAGGAAGGATTTTGGCCGTCACCCGCCGGGCTATTCCACGTAGAGCTTGACGAGCTTTTTGCCGGCGGCGTCGCGAAAGGGGTTGGAGACGTTCTTCAGGAATGAGCGATAGATACGGCAGGCGCGGTAGTAGCCGTCGGGGCCACGAAAGGTGGAGCTCAGGTCACAGCGGTAGAGCTCCAGCAGAACGGGGAAGAGGCGCGAGCGCATGAGCCTGTCGGTGCGATGCGGCGGAAGCCGATGCAGGGCGCCGGGGAACATATGATTCTCGACCAACCACGCGACATCGGAGACCAGCTCCGACGAGAAGCCGAGTCGCCTAAGAAAGCGTCGCGCGAGGTCCGCGCCGATTCCCGCGTGGCCGTCGAAGACACGATCCCGCGTCCGGGTGGCCAGGGGCTTGCCGCTGTCGTGAAAGATCAGACCGAGACTCAGGAGCAAATCGGGGGTCTTTCGGTAGCGCAGGGTTTCGATCGAGTGTTCCCAGACGTTACCCTCCGGATGATGCTCCTTCGAGTGGAAGGTGGCGTTCATCGGGGCAAGCTCCGGCCATATCTGCTGCACGAAGCCGGTATCGTAGAGAAGTTGCATGCCCCTCGTCGGGCTCTGTGAGCCGAGGAGGTCGACGAGCAGCTGTCGCTGCACGGCCTCCGGTACGGCGTCGAGGTCTTCGAGCTCCGCAAGGTCGGCCGCGCCGATTTCGTACCCGTAGCGCGAGCTGAGCACCGCCGCGTCGAGCACGATATCGAGGGCGGGTCGCCCGGGTGCACTGCTCGGTACGGCCTTGTTCCGTAGCTCGCGATAGGCATCGTTCGGGTCGAAGAACGTGTCGGCCGCCGGATCGTAGAGGAAGTCCATGATTTTGAAACTGAGCCGGCGCGGCGGGTGCTCGTCCTGCAGGCACCTGTAGTAGACGAACCCCTCGCCCCAACGGCCGGCGGCATCCCAGTCCTCGAGGCCCGGGTACTCGAGCTCTCCAAGGCTCTTTGCGAGGTCTATCAGCGTGCCGTCTACGGCCACGTAGAGGTTGTCTCCGCGGGTGTGACCGAAGTAGTGGTCGAGCGCCGAGAACGAGGCAAGATAGTATCTGATACCGGAGGCTTCGAGTCGGGCGAGGGCGTCCATGTCGGCGTTAAGATAACTGCGGGGTCGAGCTGCTGTCCACTGTCGCGGCCACTGTGCCGGGCACTGTACCTGCACACCGCGAATAGGGTAGCCTCGCAGCGACGTAAGGAGCGGCCATGTACCTGAAACCGACGCGTGAAGAACGCAGCTGGATCCTCTACGACTGGGCCAACTCGGCCTACAGCATCATCATCACCACGGCGATCTTCCCCCTCTTCTATCAGACTGTTACCAACGAGGCCACCTACCTTGCAACCTGGGCCTACGGGAACAGCGCCGCCAGTCTCTTCGTCGCGATTCTGGCCCCGATTCTCGGCACCATCGCCGACTACCGCAGCCGAAAGAAGAAGTTCTTCTCCTTCTTCCTGACCGTCGGTGTGGGCACCACTGTGGCGATGTTCTTCATAGGGGAGGGGCAGTGGCTCTTCGCCATTTTCATCTATGCCCTCTCGGTGGTCGGGTTCGCCGGCGCGAATCTCTTCTACGATGCGTTCCTCGTCGATGTGACAACCAACGAGCGCATGGACCGCGTGTCGGCGGCCGGATTCGGGTTCGGCTATATCGGCGGAAGCACTATCCCCTTCGTGATAACCATCGCGATGATCCTCAACTACGAGGCGCTCGGTTTCGAATCGCAGGAGGCCGTGTACCGCCTCTCGTTCCTCATGACCGCGGCCTGGTGGGCGCTGTTCTCGATCCCCATCCTGCGCAACGTGAAGCAGCACTACGCCATCGAGCCCTCGCCTACGCCCGTTCGCGACAGCTTCAAGCGCCTGCGCGAGACCTTCCGCGATATGAGCCGATACCGCAACATCTTCGTGTTTCTGGCCGCCTACTTCTTCTACATCGAGGGGGTGAATACCGTTATCCGGATGGCGACGCCCATTGCCGTGGCCATGGGCATCGATCAGACCACCCTCATCCTGGTGCTGCTGGTGATTCAGGTCACCGCCTTCCCGTTTGCCATCCTCTACGGACAACTCGCGAAGGCCTTTACCGGACGGAGGATGATATTCGTCGGCATCTTCGTCTACAGCGTCGTGGCGGTGCTTGCGTTCCTGATGCCGTCCTTCGAGGACATGGTAACTCGCACGCGGATCTTCTGGCTCGTCGCGATTCTCGTTGCCTCCTCGCAGGGCGGCATTCAGGCACTGAGCCGTTCATACTTCGGAAAGCTCGTGCCCAAGCGAAAGTCCTCTGAGTTCTTCGGGTTCTACAACATCGTCGGGAAGTTCTCGGCCATCGTCGGCCCCTTCCTTGTCGGCACCGTGACCTGGATGACCGGCGAGGAGCGCTTCGGGGTGCTCACCGTGCTCGCCCTGTTTCTCATCGGCGGGTTGATCCTGATGCGCACGAAGCGGGAAACGGAGATCGTGCCGGACGTACCGCCCGCGGACGCGTAGCGCGCCAAACGCGCCGCAATCACTACCAAAATCCGCGGCTTTTTCGTATGATAGATCGCAACATCCGGTTCGCTTGAGTGAGGAATCTGAAGATGATCATCATCCCTGCCATTGATCTGCTTCGAGGGCAATGCGTGCGGTTGAATCAGGGCGATTACGACGAGGCGACCTTCTATGAGCGCGACCCGGTGGCGGTCGCCAGAGAGTTCGAGCAGGCAGGCGCCCGGCGGATTCACATCGTGGACCTCGATGCGGCGCACGGCGACAAGGCGACGAATCGCAAGAAGATACGCAAGATCCGCAAAGCGGTGAGCTGCGTGATCGAGCTCGGCGGCGGCATTCGCACCGATGACGATGTCGAGGAGCTCCTCGATCTCGGAATCGACAGGCTGGTGCTCGGAACGACCTTCGCGCGGAAGCCGCAGATCGTGGAGGGCTGGAGCGCTCACTACGGAAGCATCTTCGTGGCCGGCATCGACGCACGCGAGGGCCTGGTCTACGTGTCCGGGTGGGAGCAGAAGACGCGGATTCAGGATACGGAGCTCGCCCGACAGGCGGCCGCGGTCGGTGCCTCGAGCGTGGTCTACACCAATATCGAGCGAGACGGAACGCTCGCCGGGCCCGACATCGAGCGTACCAGCCTCATGGCCGAGGCATCCGGCCTGCCGGTGGTGCTGTCCGGTGGAATCGGGACGGAGGCCGACGTCAAGGCGGTTGTCGAGCAGGCCCATGCGGGCGTGCGCGGCGTCATCGTTGGAAAGGCCCTCTATGAGGAGACGGTGGACCTCGGATCCCTCATTTCGACGTATCAGGGTGAGGAGGGAGCCGACTGGTAGTGAGACCGATTGTCGTAGCGACACGTGGCGGAGAGGTGCTCGACGCCGCCCTCGTCGACGAAAAGGGATACAGGAAGAGCCTCGAACAGGGGCAGCTCTGGACCCTCAACCCCGATACGGGACGCCTGCTGCCTCACACGCCGGCGTACCGGCTTGTGTCCATCACCGACGAGGGTCGATGGTATCGTGCTCTTGTCGAGCCGCCGGAGAGCGGAGATGCGGAGGACGCAGCCGAGTCCGGGGCCGGGGTTGCAGCCGACGCCGGGGCCGGGGCCGCGCGCCCGGGCGCGCCCGCGCCACAGGCCGGGGCTCAAGGCGGCGAACCGCCCGCGGATACCGCCGCCCCCGGCGGCGGCGAACGGGCCGATGTGATCAGCCGCCTCTATGAGCTCGTACGAGAGCGCCGGCGCACCTTGCCGGAGGGCTCGTATACCACGCATCTGTTCGGGAGCGGACTCGAGAAGATCCGAAAGAAAACCGGAGAGGAAGCGGTCGAGCTCATCCTCGCGCGGGAGCAAAGAGAGATCGTCTCGGAGTCGGCCGACCTGATATACCATCTGCTCGTGCTTCTCTGCGCCTCGGAGATCGACGTGGCGGAGGTCCTCGACGAGCTCACCTCGCGCCTCGACGCATAGCGGAGACCGGCCCTCCGACGAACAATACTTTTCTTTCTCACCGCTTTTGCGGTACGCTGAAGCCTCAGGAGGTCATATGGCAGATTTTCCACTTGATGTATCCGGGTATCGCCCGCTTTCGTTTACCTTCGAAGAGGCGGAGCTCAGCGATGCGAAGAAGAAGCATCTCGAAGAGAACATTGCGCTCTTTCGCGATCTGATAATCTTCTACACAGCAATTGCCGCCGGGAAGGGACTCTCCGGGCACTCCGGCGGCCCTTACAACATCGTGCCGGAGGTTCTCATCGCCGAAGGCTTCATGCGGGGCACGGGCAAGGTCGTACCCGTTGCCTTCGACGAGGCAGGACACCGCGTGGCCATTCAGTACGCCCTCGCAGCGATGAACGGCGAAATGCCCATGGAGAAGCTCTACCACTACCGAGCGGCCGACGAAGGCCTCTACGGGCACCCCGAGCTCGACAGGTCCCTGGGCATCAAGTTCAGCTCGGGCCGGCTCGGGCACATGTTCCCCTTTGTTAACGGAATCGCCCGCGCCAATCCGGACAAGCACGTGGTGCTCTTCGGGAGCGACGGCTCCCAGCAGGAGGGGAACGACGCCGAAGCCGCCCGCCACGCGGTGGCGCATAACCTGAAGGTTTCGGTGCTCATCGACGACAACAATGTCACCATCGCCGGCTACCCGAAGGAGTATCTACCGGGCTTTGATCTTGCCCGGACCCTCGGCGGCCACGGCATGAGGGTCGACTCCGGCGAGGGCGAGAACTGGGAAAGCCTCTACACGCGCATCCACGGCGCCCTCACCCACGATGGGCCATCGGCACTCGTGAACACCCGGGTCATGGCGCCGGGAATCCCCGAAATCGAGGGGAAGCACACCGGCCACGACGTCGTTCCCATCGACGCGGCGATCGCCTACCTGGAAAAGCGTGGTCAGAAGAAGGCGGCCGACTACCTGAAGGGTGTCGAAAAGCCGAAGACCGATCTCAGCTACGTCGGCGTCTCGGAAGACAAGGGGAGTAATCGTAAGACCTTCGGTGCGGTCATGAACGAGATCCTGGACGAGATGCCCGAGAAGCAGCGCGTCGAGAAGGTCATGATCATCGACAGTGACCTCGAAGGCTCGACCGGGCTGAACGTCATCGGAAAGGAGCATCCGGAGGTCTACACGAAAGGCGGCGTCATGGAGCGTGGGAACTTCTCGGTTGCAGCAGGCTTCGGTTTCGAGAAGGGAAAGCAGGGAGTATTCTCCACCTTCTCCGCTTTTCTCGAGATGATCCTCTCGGAGCTTACCATGGCCCGGCTCAACGAGAGCAACGTGCTCTGCCATTTCTCTCATGCGGGCGTTGATTACATGGCCGACAACACCTGCCACTACGGGACCAATATCTTCTTCGCCGACAACGGCCCGATCGACTTCGCCACGGAGACTCGTCTCTACTTCCCGGCTGATCCCAATCAGCTCCGGGCAGTGGTAAGAAAGGTCTTCAACGACGAGGGGATTCGCTTCGTCTTCTCCACGCGATCGACCGTTCACTACGTGCTCAAAGAGGACGGCTCGAAGGTCTACGATGAGAACTACAGCTTCACGCCGGGCAAGGACGATGTGATTCGCGAGGGCTCCGCGGGATACGTGGTCACCTACGGTGAGCTCCTCTACCGGGCCGTAGACGCGGTCGACCGGCTCCGCAAGGAGGGCATCGACGTCGGGCTCATCAACAAGTCGACCCTGAACGTGGTCGACGAAGATACCATGCAGAAGATCGGGAGAACCGGCTTCGTACTGGTTGTGGAAAGCCAGCACTTCCAGACCGGCCTCGGCTCGAAGTTCGGCACGTGGTTGCTGGAGCGCGGCCTGACGCCGACCTACCGGCACCTCGGTGTCACCGAGCCGGGACACGGGGGACTGGAGGAGCATGTCTTCCATCATGGAATCGACTCAGGATCGATTCAGAAGACCGTCCGGGAATTGACCGGGTGATGCGCTGATTGCATCGGGTGCGCAGCCGGCGTGCTTAGAGCGAGCTCGTCGGCGCGTACTCGTCTTGATACGGGAGATGATTCACGAGGGTCCACTCGGCGAAGTACCCGTCAGCCGGGTCCGTGCCGATGGGCTTCTCGGGGTCGTAGTTGACGGGCCGCACCGTCAGTAGGAAAATCGCGCAGTTCCGTGCCTTGATGATGGGCATCCAGCGCTGAGAGTCGTCGCCCAGGGTTGACTTCATAATCCACTGTAGCAGACCACCGTGGGTGACGCTGACGATGACTTCATGCCCTTCGCTCGCGTCCTCGATAATGCGGTTCCAGTGCCGCTCCGCCCGCTCGTAGAGTGAGGCGATGGGCTCGGCACCGGGAACGGACTCCCAGCTCTCGACGCGAAACACCTGAGCAGCCTCCGGAAACTCCTCAGCCACTTCTTCAAAGGTGTAGCCCGAGAACATCCCCGTGTCCAGTTCCATGAGGTCGGGCGTCTCAACCGGGGCGGCGCAGCCCGACTCCCGCTGCACGATGTCCGCGGTCTCGCGGGCGCGCTTCAGGGGGGAGCTGTAGAGCAAATCGATATTCCGTTCGGCAAACCACGTGCCGGCCGCGCGTGCGTGCTCGCGCCCGTCCTCCGAGAGCGGGAAGTCCTCGCGGCCCTGTATGGTCCGACTACGGTTGCCCTCGCTTTCCCCGTGGCGGAGAAAGTAGAACTTCGCCGATCGGTTCAGTGTCAGGAATTTGCGGGTGTATCCGTGGTGGGTCATGTGTGTGTTCTCTCAGTACTCAAGGATGATTTCGCCACGCACCGAGTTGTCGGTGTACTTGATCATCAGGGTTTCGGAGTCGCGCTCGTAGTGCCTGCCCTTGATGTAGGATTCGAATGACGGATCCGTACGCCACTGCTGGCCGAAGAGCTCCATGCCGGAGAACGGGGGGAAACCCTGCATGATGATGTAGTGGGTTCGGTTTCGCGGATACTCGACGACGAAGCGGTATCGCTCGGGTGCGATGTCTATTTCGGTGAAGTCGGTGGCTGCCAATATCCAGGTGCCGGGTCCTACTTCTTCGGCCAGGGAGATCTGGGCCGGATAGGCGGGGTTGCTGCTGAGCAGGCTGTAGACGCGCTCCGGGCCGATGGCGCCTTCCACGCCTTCGAGCCCGTCGGCGCCGACGTACAGAACCGCCGGCAGGAACCCGTCGTCGTCTGCAAGCGCGAGGCTCGAGCTCACGAGCCGGCGGCCGACCGAGACGAGGCGTCGGTCCTGCCGCTCGGTGCCGGCCGCCTGCAGAATGCGTCCGGCCACAACCGACTGAAAGACCTCCACGCGGCCGGGGCCGCTCCGCAGAAAGAACCCCTCCTCCCCGGCACGGTAGAGGTTGGGCAGCAGGCGTGTTTCGATGATAGAGGCGAAGCGGCCGAACGAGTCACGGCTCTCCTCGGTCGGAAAGTCGGCGAGGTAGTAGTTGCGAAGCATCCCGATCGCCTGAGCCATGTTTGTTTCCAGGTAATCGATGTCTTCCGCCGCGGCGAACACGGCCTGGTGGAGCTCCTCGCTGCCACGGTCTATAGCGAACTTCGCCAGCTCGGGCGTACGGAACAGCTCCGGGTCGCGTTCTCTCGCGAGCTCGAGCAGTCGTGCCGTTCGCCTCTCGTCCGCCGCGAGATACTGCTCGCGGATATCGTCGAGGTTGCCCAGAAAGGGCGCGGAGAGCAACGAAACCTGATCCGGGTGCTGATCCGCCGCCCGTCGCATATCGGTGAAGACCGGGGTATACTCATCACGCTGCCAGGCCTCGGCGAGGGTCGCGGTGAGGATGAGCTCGGAAAACGTCGGCGAGCCCGAGCGCATGTCCCAGGTGCCGCTGCCGTCGTTCAGCCGCGTGTTGCTCCAACCGACGTAGGCGTCGTCGATGAACGCGGTTACGGTGGCCTCGTACTCACCGGCAGGAATCCACAGCTGGTCGTCGGAGAACCACGTGGTAAACATGTCCTGCTCCTCGGTGTCGGCCTGCAGGTAGCGCACAGTCTTCGTGTCGGCTTCGGCCGGAATCCGCAGGAGGTCGCTCTCTGTGTCGAGCTCCGACTGCGGAGGCGGGGCGAGATGATAGGTCCTCGACTCGAAGCGCACCGGATAAATACCCGGCAGGGTCGCGCGTTGCAATGCGGCGTCTCCGTCGGTACTCACCGGGAAGCTGATGAAGCCGGCCGGCGGGAGTGGATCGGGGAGCTCGGGACGCACCCGGAGCTCTCCGCCGTCCGAGCTCGAGACGTCGAAGGACAGCGTGGCATTGTCTTCGAACCGGATGCGAAAACCGGTGTCGGTGCTGGAATACGAGAGGGGGGCGAGCACCTTCGAGTCGTTGTTCCCGTCCGTGAGGCGCAACGAGGCTTCGTCGCTGAACTCGAAGGCCACGCCACGGTAGGAGACACGCACGAACGAAATCGTGCTGCTTTCACGCTCCACCGTCGCCGTCATGCGGCCCTCGAGGGTCAACCCGTCGGTTGACTCGTAGAAGCGTTGACCGTCTGAAAACTGAAGAAAAAGCAGGAGAAGAATAACCCCCGCGTATACCACGGGAATCAGAACGAACGCGCCCCGGAGCCGACTTTTCATTATGCGCGGATTGTAGCAGTAGGCACGGGTCCTTGCAACATTCGCGCCGTTCTTGTCAAAGACGAGGCCGTATCGATATTATGGGCGAACGTACCAATGAAACGACTATACCACTGGATTCTCACTATCACCGTTCTCATGGTCCTCGTGGTCTCCTGCGCAACCGGGCCGCAGCGTGCGCCGGAGGAGGAAGCGCCGCCTGAAGAGGAAGCCGAGCCCGAGCTCGAGGCGTACGACAGCATCAGTCTCGCGGTTGCGGCAGGAGACCCCCAGACCGCGATCGCCGCCTACGAGGAGGCGCGACTGCGCGACCCCGATCGCCCCGAAACGGCATTGCTGCTGGCGAACCTGATGATTTCCGCCGGTCGACTCGATGATGCCGAGCGCGTCCTCGACGAGATTCTCGAAGAGCGCCCCGACCACCCCGATGCACGTTACCAGAAGGCGCTCATAGCCGGCGCGAAAGGTGAGAACGATCGTAAGGAGTCACTTCTGCAGCAGGTCGTGTCGCAGCACGAAGGGCATGCGCCGTCGCACGCCGCCCTCGGCGAGCTCTATCTCGAACAGGAAAGCTACAACCGGGCGCAGGAGGCCTTCGAGCGCGGTCTGGCAGCCGACCAGGCGAACTTCGTTGCGTTGATCGGTCTCGGGAACGTATATCTGCGTACCGACCAGCCTGCGCAGGCTGAGGAGACGCTGACGCGCGCCATTGAGCAGGAGCCGGACTACCCGTTTGCATACGTTGACCGCAGCCGCGCGCGAATTGCGGAGTACAAGCTCGAAGGGGCGGAGGAAGACCTGGGCCGGGCCATCGAGCTCGAGCCCGAGTATCCCTGGAATTACTTCGACCGGGGCCGCGTGCGAGTGGAGATCGGGCGGTTGCAGGGGGCGAAGGAAGACTTCACGAAGACGATTGAAATGATGCCCGAGATGTTCATGGCCTACGTGGAGCGCGGTCGCGTGCACGACAGCCTCGGAGACCGGGAGGCGGCATACGAGGACTACAAACGGGCGCTGGAGCTCCGTCCCGACTATCACCCGGGGTATGCGCCTTACGGCATGTACGCGTTCATGCAGGAGGACTGGGAGACCGCTGCGGAGATGTTCCGAAAGGCCTTCGAGCGGGAGCCCCGCGCCTACAATTACCCGCTCCTGACCGCGCTTTCGCACCGGGAGGCCGGGCGAGACGACGCCTCGCGCACCTACATCGAGTCCGTACTCGCGGACATACCCCGTGACACGTTGTACTATGACATGGCACGCTACTATCTGACCCCGCAGGGCGACAGCTCCCTGTTGCGCAAGATCGAGCGCAGCGACGACGCCGTCGTCAAAGCACAGCTGCTGTTTCACCTCGGGGCACTCTACGAGCTCGAAGGACGTATACGGCTGGCACAGACAATGTACGTCGAGGTAGAAGACCAGGGAGGTCCTGCAGTGATCGAGAAGCGACTCGCGGCACGAAAGCTCGAAGGTGATGAATAGTCAATGAAGGGCATTCAGGAGCTGATCTCGCACATCGACCCCGAGCGGGAAGTCGTCATCCAGGCCCACGACTTCCCCGATCACGATGCGGTCGGTACCGCCTACGCCCTTTCGCGCCTGCTCGCAGCAAATCGTATCTCGACAAAGCTCTGCTACGGGGGCGAGATCCAGAGCGAGTCACTTGCCGAGATGATCCGGATCCTCGAGATTCCTATCACCGCCTGCGGTGAGGCGGGACTGGATCACGATGCTCAGATCATCATCGTCGACGGCTTTGTCGGTAACACGAACATTCGCGGTGTTCCGGGGGAAGTCATCGGTGTCGTCGACCATCACGTTCCTCCGAACGAGCCGAACTGCAAGTACTTCGATATTCGCCCCCACATGGGTGCATGCTCGACCATCCTCTACGAGTACTACAAGATCTCGACGACGGAAATGGAGCCTAACGTAGCCACGGGGCTGCTCATAGGCCTGATGATGGACACGGCCTTCATGACGCGCGGGGTCGCGCCTGTCGACCTCGAGGCATTCTCCTCGCTCTTCTTCAGCGGCGACTGGCAGACCGGCAGCCGGCTGCTCAAGAACTCACTATCACTCGCAGACCTCTCGGTCTTCCGGGAGGCCATCAATGCGTGTATAGTGGCCACCGACTTCTGCTTCGTGCCCGTGACGAAGGAGTGCACACCCGAGGTCATGGCCCTCGTGGCCGACTTCTTTCTCGGCCTGCGGGAGATTCACTTTGTCGTCGTGCTCGAGCCCGAGCGCGAGGAGTACCGGATATCGGTGCGAAGTGAGGACAATTCGCGTCCCACGGATGTCATCATAAAGAAGGCGCTCAACGGGATTGGCTCCGGCGGCGGCCATGTGCACATGGGCGGCGGGAGCATCCCTCGAGATCTCTTCCCCGGCGAAGAGGTGCTGCGAAAGCGGTTTCTGAGGGCGATGGGGAAGGGGTAAACCTACAGTGGAAGAAGCAGTGCAGACACACGAAGCCCGGACGACCGTCGAGGTCGCCGGAAAGCACATCACACTCATCGGCACCGCCCACGTCTCACAGGAGAGCGTGAAGGATGTGACCGAGGCCATAGACGAGCTTGCCCCCGAGCGGGTCTGCGTCGAGATCGATCAGGCGCGCTTCAAGGCGATGACCGAGGGGCAGGACTGGTCGAACCTCAACATCTATCGCGTCATCAAAGAGCGAAAGGGCTTCCTTCTCCTCGGAAATCTGGTGCTTCAGTCCTTCCAGCGCCGCATCGGCGAGGAGCTCGGCATCAAACCGGGCCAGGAGATGCGCGAAGCGGTTCGTGCCGCCGACGAGCGCGAAATCCCGGTCGCCCTCTGCGACCGCGACATCCAGGTGACCCTTCGCCGCGCCTGGGCGAACACCGGATTGTGGGGCAAGAACAAGATGCTGGCGGCTCTGCTGAGCTCTCTCTTCACGCGAGAAGAACTGTCCCGGGAAGAGATCGAGGAGCTCAAGCAGAAGAGTGCACTGCAGGGGATGATGGAGGAGCTCGCGGACTTCCTGCCCTCAGCGAAAACCGTCCTCATCGACGAGCGCGATCAGTATCTGGCAACGCGTATCTTCGAGCAGGCGGAGACGAATATCGTGGCCGTAGTGGGAGCAGGGCACGTGAACGGAATCGTCGAGCATCTCCATCGCCTCGGGCGGGGTGAAGAGGCAACCGTGTCTCTCGATGAGCTCGAGGTGATTCCGCCGAAAAAGGCGATAACGCGGGCGCTTCCCTACGTGATCCCGGCCGTCGTGCTGGGGCTCATCGGGTGGGGCTTCGTGCAGTCGGGCTGGCAGGGTGGCCTGGAGCTCTTCATGCGCTGGGTGCTGGTGAACGGCACGCTTTCGGCGATTGGTGCGCTCATCGCCCTGGCCCACCCCGTGACCATCGTCGCCTCCTTTCTGGCCGCTCCGATCACCTCAATGAATCCGACGATCGGCGTGGGCATCGTCACCGGCCTGCTCGAAGCAGTGATACGCAAGCCCCGTGTCCTGGATTTCGAGAACCTGCAGCAGGACATCCTCTCGGTGCGGGGTTTCTTCCGAAACCGCGTGACCCACGTGCTGCTGGTGTTCTTTTTCTCGAGCCTCGGCAGCGCCATCGGCACCTTCGTCGCGTTCCCGTTTCTGTTTCCCGGCAGCGTCTGAGCGCGGGGCAGCGCCGCGCTGCGAACTTCGGGCGCCGCAGGGCGAGCCCCGGCGCGGTAGTCCCAACCCCGGCGCCACCTGCTACCCCCGTCCGCCTTTGCCGAACACCGCCTTGATGCAGTCGCTCACCGTGTCGACGCGCACCCAGCCCTCCTCGGGCGCCTCCCCCTCTCTCACCCGTCGCGGCCCGACGAGCCGCTCGTAGCCCATCTCGCGCGCGGTGCGGAGCCGGCGCCGAAGCTGCGCGACGGGGCGAATCTCACCGGCCAGGCTTATCTCGCCGGTGACGGTGGTCGCGGTCGGCACCGACATCCCGGTCCGCGCGGAGTAGAGGGCGAGGGCGAGAGGAAGCTCCACACCCACCTCACCGATCCTGATCCCACCGGCAACGTTCACGTAAATGTCCTGGTCGGAGAAACTGACGCCGAGGTGCTTTTCGAGGACGGCAGCAACGCGCGAAATGCGGCGGGAGTCGATGCGGTCGGAAAAGGTCCGGGAGACGCCGCCCTTGGCGGGCACGGTCAGGGCCTGTATCTCCACGAGCAGGATCCGGCTTCCCTCGTAGACCGGAGCCACCACCACGCCCGCCGGTAGCGCGCCCTCCCGCTTCACGAGAAAGACCGAGGCGGGGTCGGTGACCTCCCGCAGGCCCTGCCCTTCCATGGCAAATAGGCCGATCTCGTCGGTCGATCCGAAGCGGTTCTTGCTGGCGCGCAGCACCCGCAGATGCTCCTCCGCGTGTTCGAAATAGAGCACGGTGTCAACCATGTGCTCGATGACCTTCGGGCCGGCGATGGAGCCCTCCTTTGTGACGTGGGCAACGAAGAACACCGCCGCATCGTGAGCGCGAACCCAGTCGAGAATCTCGTAGGTCGAATACTTGATCTGGTTCACGGTGCCCGGATAGGGGCCGGCCTCCGCGGAGTGAAGAGACTGCACGGAGTCAACGACGATGAGCTCCGGGGAGCGCTCATCGAGAGCGCGGGTGATGGACGCGGTATCGCCGTCGCAGAGAAGGTCGATGTCGGCGGTCGCGCCGAGGCGCTCCGCGCGCAGGCGGATCTGGCGTGCCGATTCCTCGCCTGAGACGTAGAGGACGCGACGGGAGGCGAGGGCGGCGGCGGCCTGCAGCATAAGGGTCGACTTGCCGATGCCGGGCTCTCCGCCGAGCAGCACCGACGTCCCCGGGACCACACCGCCGCCGAGCACACGGTCGAGCTCGCCGATGCCGGTTGTGAGGCGCGGTGCCTCATCCGTCGAGGCCGCGGCCACCGACTCGACGCGGGCGCGCCGGTCACGGTCCCGGCCGCCGGTCGCGCCGCCGGTCGATCCCTGGGAGCCGCGGTTGCCGGGCGCGCGGGCCTCCTCCACGAGCGTGTTCCACTCGCCGCACTGCGGACAGCGGCCCAGCCACTTGGGCTCCTGGTGATCGCATGAGGTGCATCGGTAGACAGTCTTGCTTCGCGCCATGGACGTTGGGCCGGCTATTCGACGATATCGACGAGCTCCACGTCCAGCACGATGAAGGAGTTCGGCGGAATGATGTCGCGGGCGCCCCGCGAGCCATAGGCGAGGTTCGGCGGGATGATTGCCCTGCGCGTCTCGCCGACGCGCATATCGAGGAGCGTGCGCTCCCACCCCTCGATGATGCTCTCTTCGCCGAGGATGAACTGAACGGGCTCTTCCCGCTCGCGGGTGGACTCAAAGGGCATACCGTTGAGCAGGTAGCCCGTGTAGTGAACGGCGACCGTGTCGCCCGCTTCGGGCGAGGGGCCCGAGCCCTCTTCCTCGACGATATAGCGCATACCTTCCCCGGCGTCTTCCGCATCCGGCCAGTTCTTATCGACGTAGGAGAGCTGCTGGGCGACGGTGCGCCGCTGATCCTCACGACGTTTCTCCCGAACCTCGGCGAGGCGGTTGTCGAATGCATCCTGACCCGTCTCGAAGTCGGTCGCGGCCTCACCTTTACGGATGATCTTCACCGTCTCGAGGGTGTCGCCCTCCTCAATCGAATCGACGACGTCCTGTCCCTCGATGACCTCGCCGAAGACCGAGTACTGCCCGTCGAGCCACGGTGCCGCGTTCTTCGTTATGAAGAATTGGCTGCCGTTGGTGTCGGGGCCGCTGTTTGCCATCGAAACGACGCCGGCCGAACCGTGGGACAGGGACTGATCGATTTCATTGGGAAAGCGGTAGCCGGGCCCGCCGGAGCCGTTGCCTTTCGGATCGCCGGTCTGCACGACGAAGTCCTCGACCACGCGGTGGAACGAGAGCCCGTCGTAGAAGGGCTCTCCGTCGGCTGCGCTGGAATCGATGGTGCCCTCGGCGAGGCCCACGAAGTTCGTCACCGTGAGCGGCGCTTTGTCGTAGGCGAGCTCGATCATGATCGTGCCCTTCGTGGTCTCGAGCTCTGCATAGAGCCCGTCCTCGAGGTCCGGATACTCCTCGGCACAGCCGGTGAGAAGAGCCACACCGCCGATTAACATCACAGCGATCGCGAAATAGCGTCTCATATTCGTCCTTTGCACGACTCGAAAATGCACGTTTCAGTCCACCGGCGTCAACGCGAAGCGAGCTGCAGGTGACGCACCATGATGATGCCCTCGATGTTTCGGATGGCCTCCAGCGTTTTCTCGTCAATGTCGCCGTCGACGTCAATGATGTTATAAGCGACGTCGTCCTTGTGGTGATTCACGAGGTCGAGGATGTTGATTTCCGCATCGGCGAGGATCCTGGTCACCTGCCCGACCATGTTCGGGATGTTGCGGTTGGCGATGAGCAGCCGATCGTAGTTACGAGGCGGCATCTGACACTCCGGAAAGTTCACCGAGTTCACCACGTTCCCGTACTCGAGAAACCCGCGCAGCTGCTGAGCGGCCATGATCGCGCAATTCTCCTCCGCCTCGGGCGTAGACGCACCCAGATGCGGGATGGCGAGAACGCGGTCGTTCCCGATAATGCCGGCTTCGGGAAAATCGGTGACGTAGTAGGACACGATTCCCTTATCGAGTGCCTCAACGAGCGCCGTGTCGTTCACGAGTCCGCCGCGGGCGAAGTTGAGCAGGCGGGCACCCTTCTTCATGCCGAAAATCTGCTCACGGTCCATGAAATTTCGGGTATTGTCGTTCAACGGAACATGGATGGTCACATAATCGGATTCGGCGAGCAGGGCCTCGAGGCTGCGGGCGCGATGGACGACGCGGGACAGTCCCCATGCCGACTCCACCGACATGAAGGGGTCGAAGCCGACGACGTTCATGCCGAGTGCCGCTGCGGCATTCGAAACGATCACCCCGATCGCCCCGAGGCCAATGACACCGAGGGTCTTGCCGTAGAGCTCGGGACCCTCGAACTCGCTCTTCTTCTTTTCCACCACCTTCGCGACGTCGTCGCTCTCGGGGTCGAGACTGTCCACCCAGGACAGGCCCTGATGAATGCGTCGCGAGGAGAGCAAGAGCCCGCTGAGCACGAGCTCCTTTACGCTGTTGGCGTTGGCGCCGGGCGTATTGAAGACCACGATGCCCCGGTTGGTGCATTCCTCGACCGGAATGTTGTTGACACCGGCTCCGGCGCGCCCGATCGCTTTGAGGTCGGGATTGAACTCCATATCGTGGAGTTTGTGGCTGCGAAGGAGGATGGCGTCCGGGTCGTCGGCGTCGTCCCCGACGTGATAACTCTCGTCGAATACGGCGAGGCCTTTGGGAGCGATCTTGTTGAAGGTCCGTACGGAAAACATGAAGTTCCTCATTTGTTGGAATCGAGCTCGGCGGCAACTGCGGGCTTGATTTGAAGGCCGAGCTCGTCGAGCTGTTTGGTATCGACCTCGGAGGGAGAATCGTCCATCGGTGAGACCCCCACCGAGTTCTTGGGGAAGGCGATTACCTCCCGGATGGTGTTCTCTCCGGCCATGAGCATGACCAGGCGGTCGAGACCCGGGGCGATACCGCCGTGAGGTGGCGGCCCGTACTCGAAGGCCTCGAGGAGAAAGCCGAAGCGCCGCTGTGCTTCCTCACGTGAGAACCCCACGATCGAGAAGATGCGTTCCTGCAGGGCGGGATCGTGGATTCTGATCGAGCCCGATGCAAGCTCGAGGCCGTTGCAGACGAGGTCATAGAGATCCCCGAGGACCGCGCCGGGGTCATCTTCCATGGACTCGAGAAACTGCTCCTGCGGCATGGTGAACATGTGATGCGCGGGGTCCCATTTCCCCTCCTCATCGTTCCATTCGAAGAGCGGGAAGTCCACTATCCAGGCAAATGAGAACTCCTCGGGGTCGGCGAGCCCGCGGATCTGTCCGAGCCGGGTGCGAACCGCGCCGAGGGCGGTGCAGGCGGTCTTCCATCCGTCGGCCACGAAGAGCAGGAGATCGCCCGGTTTCCCCCCGAGCTCCCCGGCAATACCGGCCGCATCGTCGGCGAAGAACTTGCCGATGCCACCGTCGAGAGTGAGCGCGCCGTCGCCCTCGGTGACCCTGGTCCACGCGAGGCCCTTGGCGCCGTAGGTCTTCGCCGCCGACTCGAGCTCGTCGATCTGCTTTCGGGAGAAGCCCCCGCAGTTTTCGGCGACCAGGGCCTTCACCACGCCGCCCTCGGCGACAACACTCTTGAAGACCTTGAAGTCGCTCACGGCGGCGCGCTCGGAGAAGTCGGTGAGCTCGAGGCCGAAGCGCAGGTCCGGCTTGTCGGTACCGAATCGGTTCATCGCATCCGCGTAGGAAATACGCCGGAACGGAGTCTCGACCTTCACGTTGAGTGTGTGCTCGAACACATGGGAGAGCATGCCCTCCACCACCGCGAAGACATCGTCCTTGTTGACGAAGCTCATCTCCATGTCGATCTGGGTATGCTCGGGCTGGCGGTCGCCGCGGGCGTCCTCATCGCGGAAGCAGTGGGCCAGCTGAAAGTAGCGATCGAAGCCGGAGACCATGATGATCTGCTTGAAGAGCTGTGGTGACTGAGGCAGTGCGTAGAACTTCCCCTGATGAAGGCGAGAAGGTACGAGAAAGTCGCGGGCGCCTTCGGGGGTGGACTTGATGAGGGTGGGTGTTTCTATCTCGTAGAAGTCCTGACTGTAGAGATACTCGCGGACGCGGAACGCCACGTCGTGGCGGAGGCGCATCTTTCGCTGCATCGAGAAGGACCGCAGGTCGAGGTAGCGATACTTCTGCCGCAGGTCATCGCGCGCCTCGCTTGCCTCATCAACCATGAAGGGCAGGGTGCGGGAGGTCGACAGCACGCGGATCTCCTCCGCTTTGACCTCGATCTCGCCGGTCGGCATCTCGGCGTTCACCATGTCGTCCGGGCGCGCTCGGACGATGCCCCGCACGGCAACGCAGTATTCGTGCTTGAGCTCGGCTGCCGTGTCCTGCAGTTCTTTCGCCGAGTCCTCGTCCACCACGACCTGGGTAATGCCGTAGCGATCGCGCGTATTGATGAAGTGCACACCACCGTGGTCGCGTGAGCGGTGCACCCAGCCGTTCAGCACCACCTCGCGGTCCGCGTCGGAACGACGTAGATCGCCGCAGGTGACGGTTCTTCTCATTTTCTCCATGGGGCCGAATCTACCATGCCCGCACGGGGCATTCAACCGTGGCTCAGCCCGGAGGCCGGCCGCGGGCCGCGGGTCAGCCCGGAGGCCAGCTCATCCGGCGACCGCCGAGGATGTGTGCGTGGAGATACTGCACCGACTGCTGCGCCTCGGGACCGGTGTTGAACACCACACGGTATCCCCGTTCCTCGAGCCCGAGCTCGGCGGCGACCCGCGAGACGCCCTTCATGAATGCTCCGATGGCCGCATCATCTCCGCTGCGAACGTCGGCGAAACTCTCGAGCTTGTTCTTCGGGATGACCAGTACGTGAACGGGGGCCTGGGGATTGATGTCCTTGAAGGCGTAGACTGCATCGTCCTCGTAGACGGCCTCCGAGGGCACGCTTCCGGAGAGGATCTGGTCGAACAGGGTTTCTTCGGGCATTGGTCACTCCTCACGATGAGAGTAACACGGGTGCCCTGGGACGTTGAAGTGCCGCGTGTCGGGAGGCGTGGCACGCAGTCGTCGCCGCCCGCGCCCGCGCGCGGAGCATCGACGCCACTATCGGCGCGCACGGCTTCCGGGGCCGCGGCACTGTGTGCAGCCGAGAACGTGTACGTGGCTGCGTGGGGCGCGGTTGAACATCCGCGCGATGACGTAATCATCAGGGCCGAGCTTGCGCTCACACACCGGGCAGTAGCGTGGATGATCGTCATCCGGCGGGTAGCAGTAGGGGCACCCGAAAATGTGGGTCAGCGTATCCTCGTCGCGCCGCCGGGCGCTTCCCTCCGGCTCGCTTTGTTCCTCGGCGCGGGCGGCGTCGCCTGCCCCGCCACCATCGTCATCCCGGGGTCGTCGGCCGCCGCCGGTGTAGACCACCGTGTGGAGCCGTTCGCCGCGACGGAGCATCGTATGGCAAATGGGACAGGGCTTGAGCACCTCGAAAGAGTTGCGGCTGCGTTTCGCCATCCGATTGGCAAGGAACGAGTAGTCCGAATCCCGCAGCTTGACGATGGTGTAGACCAGATAACCGACGATGGCTGCAAGTGCGACAAGAACGAGGGTGTAGATGCTTCGCCTCCCCTTTCGGTATCGCCCTCATCATAGCGAATTCCTGCTCAGGAGGGTATAGTGGGCGCCATGGACGGTCTCCACATCGTTGCCACCCCGATCGGTAACCTCGAGGATATGACCTACCGCGCAGTTCGAATGCTGCAGGAAGTCGACTTCATTCTTGCCGAGGATACCCGCCACACGCGCAAGCTTCTCTCACATTTCGACATTCATGCTGAACTCGTGAGCTGTAGGGCTCAAAATGAAGCCAGGGTGGCCGATACATGTATTGAGCGGCTTCAATCGGGAGAGACGGCGGCTTACGTGAGCGACGCCGGAACCCCCGGATTGAGTGACCCCGGCGCGGTGCTGGTCTCTAAGGTCAGAGCGGCAGGTTTCCCGGTGCGCCCGATTCCTGGAGCCTCGGCGCTGGCCGCAATTGTGAGCGTGGCCGGGTATCCGGGGAAGGGCGTGCGGTTCGAGGGGTTTCTCTCGCCGAAGGGCGGGCGCCGCCGGCGGCGGCTACAGGAACTGCTGGGGATGGGGGATGCCTTCGTGGTGTACGAGTCGCCGTACCGGACGGTGAAGCTGCTCGAGGACATGGTTTCGCTGGAGCCCGACAGGCGGCTACTTGTCGGACGGGAGATGACGAAGATGCACGAGGAATACCTCGAGGGAACGGCGCGGGACGTGGCGCACATCCTCTCGACCCGTGCGCAGGTGAAGGGAGAGGTGACGGTCCTTGTCGCTCCTTGCAAAAAGGGTTAATATTGAACGAGAGCGTGTCGATATGATAAGTGGTGAAGGGAAGGTTCTGTAATGACCATTGAGCCACTCGGTCCAATTGATCCAATTCACAAACTCAACCAAGCGGGTAAAGCTGAACGACAGCAGAAAACCGAGGGTAAGGACTCCGTTTCCTTTTCCGACGAAGCCCGGTTGAAGGCCGAGGTATATAGCGTCAGCGAAGAGGTCAAGGCCGGCGACGACGTGCGCGCCGACCGGGTTGCCGAGGTAAAAGCCAAGCTGGAGGATCCCAATTATATCGACGACAAGGTACTCGACACGGTCGCGGACCGTATCATGGATATGCTCGACATCTAAGAGGGCAGAGGAAGCTTTCGAGTGAAAAAGCGCAGATGGCCATGCAGCGTCTGTGCTTTTTTTATGCTCACACGCCAATGAACGATTTCGTCTTTGATCTTCCTGCTTCGGTTATTTTCGGGAACGACGCGGTCAACCGCGTGGCCCAGGCCGCCGCGCAGTTCGGCAGTCGTGCCCTCCTCGTTTCCGAGCCCGTACAGCGCGAGCAGGGTGTCGTGCGCCGGGTAGAGGATCTCTGTGCCCGCCGCGACGTCAACCTGATGACCCATGCCGACCTGCCACTTCGCACCACGACCGCCAACGTCTCCGAGCTCGTGTCTCTCGCCCGGGCGAGCAAGACGCAGGTTGTCATCGGGCTCGGAGGCATGCGCGTGCTCGCCGCCGCGCGCGCGACGGCAATCGCCGCAGCGGACGGGAACTCCCTGTATCGCCTGTTCGAAGGCGAGCAGCCCGCCGGGGCGGCGATCCCCTTTATCGAGGTGCCGACCAGCTTTCGAGACCACTTCATGTTCAGAAGCCGGTTCTTCATCACCGAGGCGGAAAGCCGGACTGCGAGACCGATCGACGTGGAAAGCGGTGTTGCGCGCGTGGTGCTGTTCGACCCGAAGCTCGCGATGTCGCTGTCGACGAAGTACGCGGCCTCCACGATGATGGATATCCTCCTTGCCTCGGTGGAGGGCTATCTCTCGACGAAAAGCGCCTTCCTCTCTGACACCCTGTTTCTCCGTGCCATCGACACGGTCAAAGAGGCGGTAGACGATCTCCTTCGAAGTGGTGATAGCGTCGGCCCTCGGGAGCGGGCAACGCAGGCCGGGCTTCTCACGGCAGTCGGCCTCTCGATCAGTAGCCAGGGTGCCGGCGGCGCGCTGACCTACGCCATGAACAGCCGTTTCAGCGTCCCGAAGTCGTGGCTGGCCACTGTGCTGTTGCCCCATGTGCTCGATTATCACGCGGGGGTGAGGCCGGAAAAGGTGGCGAAGATCGCGCGGGCTCTCGGTGAGGACATCCCCGGCATCAGCAATCAGGACGACGCGAATCAGGCCTCGACGGTAACTCGGCGGCTCATCGGCAAGCTCTCTCTTCCGGCGCGGCTGCAGGATTTCGACCTGCGTCTCGATGACATGGTGGAGGTCGCGGAGATCGCCGCCGGTTTCCAGATGGTCGGCTACGCCCCCGTTGCGTTCTCTCGCCAGGACCTCTACGATCTCCTCAAGCAGGCGATGTAGTCGCGGGGCCGGTCGCCGCCGAATTCCGATGATCACAATACGCAAGCTCCAGTCCCTTCCCCGGAAAACCCGCCTTCGAAAGACCGTGCATCTGCTCGAGATGCTTCAGCGCGACTGCGTCGCCGCCGGTCGCGTCGACGTGCGGTATCTTCGGGAGATGGCCGAGCTCGTTCGCGACGATGAGCGCCTCGGCGAGCGGTTGCGCGAAGCGGCGCGAACGGCGAGCGAGCTCCGCGAACCCTCTCAGGCGACTGCGGTGCGGGATCCCTTCGGCGCCCTGGAACCATGCCGCGCCATCGACGCCCTCAGAAATGCCCTGCTCGCCGAG
>CAZVXU010000009.1:0-38382 GCA_964631585.1 uncultured Spirochaetaceae bacterium
GTCCTTCGAACCGGCTTCCTCCGATCATGGCCAGGATACGCCCGCTGCCGTTCTCAAGCGTAATCAGCGCTCCTTCTACGGTGGTGCGCTGTGCGTTCCGCTGGGCCCTCGTGTAGGACAGACGCGCGGCCTGCCGGAGCTGATCGCGCTCGTCGACGCCAAACATAAGAGAGACAACATCCAGAAGCGGAGTCATCTCCTCGTGATACACGTCCCGCGCATTCTGCCGTCGCTTCGCGTCGGCCACATGCAACTCGGGTAGATTCAGAGTCAGAGATAGGAGGTCAATCACGGGGACGAGGTCGTCACCGTAGTTGGCACGCTGCCTGGTATTGCTGCGATAGGTGGAGTTTGCCGCAGCGAGTCCCTGCCGCACGTACTGTCTGGCGGCGTCCTGGAACCCCAGGTCGAGGGTCGTGTGCACGACGAATCCGTCGCGGTTGATGTCCGCGCTTCCGAGCAGGAGCTCGTTCTCGAGCCGATAGCGTACGTATTCGCTGAAATACGGGGCCCGATCCTCGCGCTCGAAGAAGGCCGTGGAGGTGTTTGATCGGGTGAAGTCGTAGTTGTTCCAGTACTGCTCGAATGCAACATCGACCTCATCCTGGGTTGCATACCCGTTCTCCACCATCTGATCGAGAATGCGCCGCTGCATCGTCCTGGCGCTGTTCGGGCGCCGGATGGGAGAGTACAGTGAGGGGTTCGCGAGCTGGATGACGAGCATAGCCGATTCGGCGACCGAAAGATCCCGCGCCGAGTGACCGAAGTAGTATTGCGAAGCCGTCTCAACGCCGTAGTTCCCGTGACCAAAGAACATCGTGTTGAGATATTTCTCGAGGATTTCGTACTTGGTCCAGTGGCGCTCGATTTGTAGTGCCCACCAGAGTTCGCGGAGCTTGCGCTGGACGGAGAACTCGTTCCGGTCGGCGTAGAGATGACCGGCTAGCTGCTGCGTCAGCGTGCTGCCGCCGGAGACATAGTTGTTGCTCAGGAGGTTCCAGGCGGCACGTGCGGTCCCCTGGAAGCTGAAGCCGCCGTGCTCGAAGAAGTACTGGTCCTCGCGTGTGATCAGCGCATAGATCAGATGGCGCGGCAGTTCATCAATTGACACGATATCCCGGTTCTCATCGGAGAAGAACTCGGTGATGAGGTCTCCGTTGCGGTCAAGAACTTGCGACGGGAGTGCCGCGGTCTGATTTCCGTATTTGTCGATGTCCGGAATGCTATATACTGCAGCGAGCGCGAATCCCGTGGCAATTCCCACCGTCACCGCCACAACCAGCGCCATGCCGATGAGAATTCGAATCGCGAGTCGCCGCCTGCCTGTCTCGCCCATGGGCATAGAGTATGTTCAGCCCGAGCCCTTTGTCAACATGGGGATAAAAAGAGGCCGGTTCCGAAGAACCGGCCAGGTAGGTAATGTCGGTCGAATATAGCAACTGGGAGGGGAACTATATTAGGTGACCGACACTTCCATTATCGTCTCACGACGAATTATTTTTTAGTCTTCATTTATCAATATATCGAGAGTAAGCGAAATTTCGTAGCTCTTTTTGGGTGCGACGGCAAACCTCTTGCTTACCGTATACTCGCCGATCTGAAACATCACGGTATGTTCATCTGCCGGCAGGCTGAAGCTGGGTGCTTTATGATCGACCTCTTCCCCGTCGACGAACAGCGTCACGCCCTCCGGTGCATCGAATCGGACAGCCGAACGAGGCTCCTCGAGCTGTATGTCGATAGGCGAAACCGTGCCGCGCTCGACTCCGAACGTCAGGCGCTGATTCTCGTACCGAGTCGACTCGAGTGACAGCCTGTGGAGCCCCGGCGTGAGGGCGATCGGCGCCTCTTCGTAGTCGATGCGCTCTCCATCGAGGAATAGCTGAAACTCCCGCAGGCTTCCCGCCGACTCGAGGATGTCCGCGCCGCCGGGATCGGTAATTCGCAGCCGCGCGGCTCCGACGTCGAGAAGCAGAGGCTTTGCCGTGATGGTAAAGGCCGAGCGCATCGCCGACTCGGGTATACCTTTCATCACCGGCAGAATCGTCATCAGCATCGGGAACCGCCCGGCGTCGACGACCTCGTCGACGAGAAAAGTATCCGCTGTCTCGCGCAGTCCGTGGCCGGAGGAGACTGGAATCGCGACGAAGAATCGGCGAGCGGAAGGCATGGGCCGGAAAAAGACCCGGCGACCACGGTATTCGGTGCGGCCGTCGGCGGGAGCGGGGCGCACGGCGTCGTAAAGATAGACGGCGAATCCGCCGCCGGCACTGCGCACCGCCTCCGGTACCCGCACCTCGAGCTGAATCCCCTCGAGAAAGTTGAGCTCTTGTTCGATGGAGAGGGCGACGAGCCGCTCGGCACGCACATCGGCACTCACGCCCTCGGCCTGTGACGGCTCGACGAGGAGTTCCGAGGTAAGGGTGCCGCGCACCTGACTCTGTCCGTAGCCGGCAGTCACCGCGACCAGCGCGAAGAAGACCAGCCCTATCGTCCTTGTCATCTGGTCAGCCCCGGAAGATGGTGTAGCGGGTCCCTGTGCTTCCCATGCTGCCGAATTTCGAAGTGCAAGTGGGGGCCCGTAGAACGCCCCGAGTTTCCAACGGTCCCTATAATAATACCCGAGGATACCCGATCGTTCAACCGTGCAGTTACCTCGTGCAAATGCCCGTAAAAGGTTTCATAGCCTCCATCGTGGCGGATAAGTACGTAGTTTCCGTATAGCGGATGGAAACCGGTGTCGGTGACCCGGCCCTCGCGCGCCGCGGCCACCGACGTCCCGGTCGGGGCGGCAAAGTCCACCCCACCGTGGAACTGCGGCCGGGCCGTGATGGGACTCTTTCGGTACCCGTAATGCGACGAGATGACGGTCTTTGCCACGGGGCGTTGGAAGAGAAGGCGCAGGAAGGCGAGTCGCTCGACGCGGTCGAAATCGGAACCGGGGAAGAAGCGAAAGCGCTCCACCCCGTCTCCGGCTCGAACCGTCACTCTTCGTGCCTCTTCACGGCGCTCACCACGCAGGTCCCACATGAGGTTCTCGAGCTCGCTCACCGGAGTCTCGGGAACGAAGACCCCCGGCACGCTCGGTATCAGGAGATAGTCGGTACCCTCGGGAATGTCGCTGTGTGCCATACGGTTCAGGCTTGCGAGGGAGCTGTAGGGTATCATCAGCCGCGAGGCCACCGTGATGAGGGTGTCTCCCTCGCGGGGCTTGTAGCGGTAGATTGCGAGGTCCGGGAGACGGCGCCCGGTCCTGGAGGTTTTGTAGTACTCTGCCACGTCGGCCTGATGCTGCTTGTAGATTACATCGTTTGAGCCGAGGGTGGTCAGTTGTGGGTACTGACCGGTGGCCTCGGCCGCGGCAAACAACAGGATTGCGAGAGCAATTACGTGGACTCTATCGATGCGGGGCCTCGTCTGCATTATGCGCCGTCCGTCCTCCCGATGCGGCGTACCCGAGCCATACGAGCCCGGCAAGTGCCAGTGCAGCCGCGGGCACCATCAGTCCCCGCGCGAAAAGCACGACTGTCGCGTAGATGCCCGCGAAAACTACCAGAATACGGGCCGCTGTCTTGAGTATCGGAAGGAAGGTCCCCGTCCTTTGTAGTCGGATTCGGCGGACGAGGTTTACGATGATCACCGCTGCGACCAGACCGAGAATCGCAGTGGTGTAGATCGCCGTTGCGCGCGTCGCGGCAAACCACAGCGGAATGACGATGACGGCACCGACAAGCCCCGCCGCGGCAAGCATCGCGACGCCCTGTAAGAGGGTGAGGGCGATGTTACGGTATCCGGAAGCAACAAGCCGCAGCACCGACCGAAGATCCCGTGAGCCTGTCATCGGTCTCCCTCCTCCGCTAGTGCGGCCTCGATGCGTTGCCGCTCACCGGCATACGTCGCGACACGCTCGGGCATGTCGGCGGCCTTTGCCGTGCTCTCGAGCTCCGCGAGCAGCCGAAGGGCTCCGTCAACGTCGTCTCGAGTCACGTGTACGGCGAGGGAGCGCTCGAGATAGTCGAGAGAGCGCTCGTGGTTGCCGAGTCTGCGCTCCACCACCCCGAGCGCCATGAGATCGCGGGCGATGCCTCCCGAGTTCTCCATGCGCTTGTCGTTCTCCAGGGCGGAAACCAGGGTCTCTCGTGCCGACTCCAGGTTCCCCGAGCGTGCTTCCACGGAGGCGAGCATGTAGTAGTTCGCCGCGAGCTCCGCGTAGCGCTCGAGGTCGGTGTTGATCTTCCGCGCCTCCTCGAGGTGGTCACCCGCGGCGTCGAGGGAGCCGGTGCGAAGTCGTGCGGTGGCGAGGTTGTGCAGAACGATTGCGCGTTCCGCCTCATCACCGCGTGCCTCCGCCATCGCGGCGGCCTCCTCGAAAAGCGGGGCGGCGTCCGCCGGCTGTCCTCGCCGCAGCGCAAGCTCGCCGAGGTTGTTGATGCTCTGAAGCAGGATGTCGTCCTCGCCGGTGCGCCCGGAGATTTCGCGGCTCTCCTCGAAAGCGTCTCGTGCGGCGCCCCACTCGCCGCGCTCGATGTGGACCTTGCCGATCGCGTTCAGCGTGCTCGCCACTCCGGGCTCGTGGTCCACCGAGCGGTGCTCATCGAGGGCGAGGCGGTAGAAGTACACCGCCTGCGTATAGTTGCCCCGCCGGAAGTAGTCGTTACCAAACTGCACGTGCCGTGCGGCGAGGTTACGGGTCTCGACCACGCGCTCGGGGGCGTCGGGGGCCGAGGAGCAGGCGGCGGTCATGAGAAGAAGCGCAGACGCGAGAACGACGGCCGGGTGGAGGGCGGTGCGCCCCCGCGGGCCGGTGCCGGTGCCGATGCGAACGCGGTAGGGCCGCCGGGGCCGGGTAGGTTTCATCATCAGAACTCGTTGTCCCTGTAGCTTTCAAACGTGTCGGGCTGGTCGACCTGCTGCGGGATACCGCCGCGCAGCAGCGGATTATTCGCAAGCCCCTCGAGGACGTCCTGCCCGCTGCTCAGGGTTTCCCGGCCTTCCTCGAGAAGACCCGCGAGCTGTGGCGTCGAGTCATTCGCGAACCGCGAGAGCTCCTCGAGCTGGTCTACACTTTCGTTGAGGCCTGCGAGTATCTGTTCGACTTCGTAATAGATGGCGTTGCCGTCGTCGAGAAAGGTCTCGATCGAGCCCTTCGGGTCGATAAGGCGGGTGGCGAGTCCCGTGGGATCGCGCATCTCCTCGCTGGCCACCGCGAGGTTTCCGGTAATGGTGTCGACGTTTGCGAGGACCGCTTCGAGCTGCTGAAGGGCGACATCAGCCTCTCGCAGTATGTCGCTCATGGGCCCCTCGGTATCTCCCGAGAGTGTGCCCGATATCTGCACCATCGCCGTGTCGAGTGAAAGGAGTACCCGGTTCGCATTCTCGAGGATCGGCGTGAGCTGGGTGAGGATGTCGTTTATGGGGTCCTGGTTGCGCGGGACCACTACCTCGTTTCGCTCCACGAGATAGCGAGCCTCTTTCGTGTTCCAGGAGGGGATGTAGGAGTACTCGGGAATGGGCTCGGTCGTGGTCCGGCCCTGGTGAAACAGCAGACCACCGCCGAGGCCGAGCGGGTTCGTCACCAGCTGGAGAATGGAGTTCTCGTTGACCTTTTCGATGTAGCGGTCCTCGATGTAGAAGATCGTGCGGACCTCGTTATCCTCGGTGAGCTCGATGTCGGTGATCTTCCCGATCTGGAAGCCCTTGAACTGGATGGGCATGCCGACCGAGAGCCCCCGAGCCGAGGCGAAGGTGCTGTAATAGTAGTAGTTTCGGGCGAACCATCGCTGGTTGGCGCCCATCGAAACGAGAATGAAAACGAAGAGACCGATCGCGACGAGGAGAAATACTCCCACGATCTGGCTTGCGAAGCGAATTCGGAATCTCATGCGATACTCACTCTAGTCCAGCTTATCACTCTCGTCAACGTATGCTCCGTTTCGCCTCAACCCCTCAACCCCTCAGCCCTCGGGGTTGAGCAGGTCGAGAATGTCGGTATCGTAGCTCGCCGTTTCACTCAGCACGTCGGAGAGGATCTCTTTTACCCTCCGGTCGGCGGCATGCACCACGTCCCCGAATGTGCCCTGCGCGACGACGCCGCCGCCGGAGTCGAGGACGACCAGATAATCGGCAAGCTGTGAACTGATCTTGGCGCTGTGCGTGCTGGCCACCATTGTCGTGCCCCGCTTCTTGAGCTCCCTCAGACGTCCTATAATGAGCTCCGCGCCGTGGTGGTCGACAAAGCTCGTCGGCTCATCGAGAAACAGCACCTCCGGGTCGAGGATGATGGCCCGCAGAAACGACACCATTTTGCGTTCTCCCGCTGAGAGCTGTGCCGGTCTGAGGTCGATCCGACGCTGCATGCCGAACTCGCCGGCCAGAGCCCGAACCCGGCGTTCCACCTCGGCGGCGCTCTCGGTGACCCCATGATACTGCAGGGGGAGGGCAAGATTCTGATAGACGGTGAGATTCTGCCACAATGCCGCATCCTGAAAGACGAAGCCGTTGCGGCGCCTGAGCTCACGCTCCTCCGGTTTTGCAAGAGTGCCGAGCCGCGAGCCGAGCAGCGTCACCGTGCCGGTATCCGGCGGTATGAGCCCGGCGGCAACCTTCAGCAGCGCCGACTTGCCGGAGCCGCTCGGCCCCATTACCAGCGTGGTACTGCGGGCCGGCACGGAGATCGTGACGTCGGTGAACACCACCTCGGCCCCCGAGAACAGGCTCGCCCCGCGGAGGCTGATGACGGCGGTCGCCGCAGGCGTCCTTGTAAGCTCGTTATCCAGACCACTCGTAGCGTTACCGGGGTCAGTCATAGATAGTACACCGCCGTAATTATCGCGTTCGCCACGATCAGCAGCACGAAGCCCTGACCGACCGACTTGATTGCCATCTGGGGTATCTCGGTGGAGGAACGCTCCACCTTGAAACCGTAATAGGTAGCGACAACCGAGATGATCGCCCCGAAGACCACGCTTTTTATGAAAGACGCGAGTACGTCGACCAGCCCGAGGGTTGCGAGCAGACTGGTGAAGTAGTCCGTGAACCCGATGGGGCGCACGAACTGTGTCACCATGTAGGACCCGAGCAGTCCGAAGGCGTTGAAATATACGTTGAGGATGATGATGGAGATCGTTACGCCCAGAAAGCGGGGCACCACCAGAAACGAGATCGGATCGATACCCGTCGCGACGTATGCCTCGATCTCGTGGTTGATGGCCATGGTCCCGAGCTCCGTGGTTATCGCGGTTCCCGAGCGTGACATGATGATGAAGGCGGTGAGGATGGGCCCGAGTTCGCGGGTGATGACCGTGATAAGGATCTGGTAGATGAGCTGCCCCTGACCGAATTGCGGCAGGAGGCTGAGCCCCTGCACGATGATAACCGCGCCAAGGGCCACCGAGAGGACGGCAATTACGGAGAGGGCCTCCACGCCGGTGAAGAGGATCTGCATGGTGAGCCCCCGGATGCCCACGCTCTTGCGGCGGACGAAAAAGAGCGTTTCCTTCAGCACCTCGTAGAAGAATCCGAGGGCATACCCGAGCTCGCCGAGGCGGGCGAGTGCACGCGCCCCGATGTGCTCGACAAAGGCCGCCGCACGTCTCACCTCGACATCTCCTGCCGCCGTGCGGCCTGGGGGAGGAAGGGGGCGGCGAACGCATCGTCTATCTCCATCCCGACGCCCGTGATTCCCGGTCGGCCCCAGCGACCGTGATAGTCGCTGCCGGCGGTCACCAGCAGTCCGAGTCGACCCGCAATCTCGGCGTAATGATGCGCAACGTCACAGGAGGCGCCGGCATGATACGCCTCCACGCCGTCGAGACCGAGCGCTTTCCATCGGCTGAAGGCGTCGGTGAGCTTCCGCCACGAGGACAGCCTCAGGGTGCGCGGATGCGCGACCACGGCCAGGCCCCCTGCATCGTGGATGAGGTCGATACAGTGGGCGATGCTTGGCGCGGATCGCGGCTCGTGGGCGGGACCGCCGTCGGCGAGGAAGCGGTCGAAGGCATCCTGATAGTGTTCGGCGACACCCCGGTCGACGAGGAGCTGGGCGAGGTGAGGTCGGCCGACCACGCCTCCGTGTCCATATGAGACGAGCTCCTCGTATCCGGCGTCGACACCGAGCTCCGCGAGACGGGAGAGCATCGCGAGGTTCCTGCGGGTGCGCTCCTCCCGAAGAACGTCGAGCCCGGCCTCGAGGCGCTCATCGAGATGCGTGAGACCGAGACCGAGGATGTGGAGCGCGCCAATCTGAAACTCTGCCTCGAGCTCGACACCCGCTATGACGGTGACATCGTGCATGCGACCGGCATCACGTGCCTCCGGGATGCCGGCAACGGTATCGTGATCGGTGAGAGCGAGGGCTGAGACACCCACGGACGCCGCGTATTCCACGAGCTCAGTCGGTGTAAGGAGTCCGTCGGATGCTGTAGAGTGCGTCTGAAGATCGACCATGCAGAGAAATCATTGCCCGAAAGAAAGCTACCGTCAACATGCGCGGGATCATTTACCTTGATTTTCCCGTCAGTGTTGTTTAGAGTAGCTTGGAGGAGGAATGGCCGTGCCCAAGGCGATGCACTACAAGGCCAACTCGGTCATCTACTTCAAGGGTGATACGGCGGACCGCATATTCATTCTGAAGGCCGGACGGGTCAGCCTGAAGTCCAACGACATCGAGACCGGTCAGGAAGTGCATGACTACATCCAGACCGGCGAGTTCTTCGGCGTGAAGTCCGCCCTCGGCAAATATCCGCGAGAGGAGAATGCCGTGGTGCTCTCCGACACCGATGTTGTTACCTTCTCGGTTTCCGAGTTCGAGCAGCTCGTCAGTCAGAACACCCGCATCATCATGAAGATGCTCAAGGTGTTTTCGAACCAGCTGCGGCGCATCCACGCCAAGGTATCGAATCTCCTTGCCGAAGAACAGATGGAACCCGAAGAGGGCCTGTTCCGAAACGGACAGTACTTCATGAAGAAGAAGCAGTACCATCATGCCCTCTACGCCTTTAACAAGTATCTGACGTACTATCCCTCGGGACGCTTCCACGAAGAGGCGAATCGTCTCGCGCGAACCGCCGAAGAGTATGCCCAGCGCTACGGCGAGGGAAAGGGACCCGCGCCGGAAGGCGTGGGAGGGAGCGAGGTCTCCAAGCCGCAAACCGGCAAGAGCCTCTCAGACTCCGCCCGACGCTACTATGAGGCGGTTAGCATGCTCGGCAGGCAGGAATACCAGCAGGCTCTGGAGGCTTTCAAGGAGATCGTGAAGTCGGCCGACGAGCAGGAATACATCGTGAAGTCCCTCTTCGAGATTGGCCGAAGCCTGTTCTATATGAAGCACTACGATGCGGCGATAAAGCACTTCACGCAGTTCCTGCAGAAGTACCCCAAGGCCGCCGAATTGCCGGATGCCCTGTTCTACATAGGCCAGAGCTATCAGGAAAACGGGGATGGGGAACGCGCCGACACCTTCTACAAGAAGATCATCTCGCTGCCGGACATCGACGCGGGGCTCAAGCGCAAAGTAAACAAGGCCATCCGTGCGCTGGAGGAAGTCTGAGCATGGAGCTGAACTCGCAGGCCTTCCAACGCTTCGCCGTGAACTTCAGAAAGGGAGACCTCATCTTCTGTGAATACGAGCCGGGAGACTCCTTCTACCTGATACAGGAGGGGCGCGTTCAGATTTCGAAGATCCTCGGCGAAATCGAGAAGACAGTTGACATACTGCAGCCCGGTGAAATCTTCGGCGAGATGGCCATCCTCGAGGAGGCCCCCCGCTCGGCGAACGCGATGGCACTCGATCCGGTGCGAGCCCTGGAGTTCAACCGCGAGAACTTCGAGATTTTGCTTCGCGGTAATCCGCAGATCGCACTCAAGCTGTTGAAGCTGCTCACCAAACGCATATACGACCAACGGCGCAGGTTCATGATTCTCACACTCGAGGACGAGCAGGCCAAGGTTGCCGATGTCTTCCTCATGCTCAATGAGCTACAGGACGAGCAGCGGACGAGCGAGGCTGAAGAGGAAAGTGACGAGCGACGGTTCTATACCACGCCCGACGACGTTGCCCACTGGGCGGGGATATCGCCCGAGAAGAGCCGCGAGGTGCTGAACCACTTCGCCTCGCAGCGACGGGTGGAAATCCTGCAGGACCACGTCCTCGTCAAGAACATTAACGACTTTGCCCGCTTCGTTCACTCACGGCGCAAACAGCAGCAGTAGATGAATATTTCTGCGCTCGATTTGCGTCGGCGGCCAGAATATCGCATGAGTTTCCGATTTTTTTCCGTTTCTTTGCATATATTCCTTGACTAAACCGTTAAAGATCCCTAGCGTTCTCGAAACTATCCTCATGGTGCGCCTAGTGGCGACACCATAGGCACGACGAGAGGAGGATCGTATGCGGAGGAAAGGCTCTCAGATCATCTGGGAAACACTCGTTCGCGAGGGTGTGGAAGTCGTATTCGGCTATCCAGGTGGCGCCATTCTACCCGCGTACGACGCCATGCTGGAGTATCCAATACGGCACGTATTGGTGCGCCACGAGCAGGGGGCGGCCCACATGGCGGACGGGTACGCGCGCGCGACCGGAAAGGTCGGCGTTGCAATGGCGACATCGGGTCCGGGGGCCACGAATCTGGTTACCGGAATCGCAACGGCAATGATGGACTCATCCCCTATGGTCTGCATCACCGGGCAGGTACCCGGCGCGGCGATCGGTTCAGATGCATTTCAGGAAACGGACGTTACCGGCGTAACCCTGCCGATTACCAAGCATAACTATCTCGTAACGGACCCGGCGGACGTGGAGTCCGCGCTTCGGGAGGCCTTCTACATTGCGCGTTCGGGGCGCCCCGGACCCGTGCTCGTGGACATCACCAAAGACGCGCAGCAGTCGGAGATCGAGTGGTCACCGAACCTCGAACCGGTGCGGATGCCTGGCTACCGTCCGGACCTCAGCGCTCCCGCGACTGAGTTCGAGCGTGCGGCACGCATGATAGAAGAGGCGGAGCGTCCGGTCATTCTCGCCGGACACGGTATCATGATGTCCGGCGCTGAAGAGGCGCTGCAAAAGTTCGTCGAAAAGGCGAATGTGCCGGTCGGTATGACCCTTCTGGGACTCGGCGGATTTCCCATTGACCATCCGCTCAACCAGGGAATGATGGGCATGCACGGCGAGTCCTGGGTCAACCAGGCCATCCAGGAGGCGGACCTTCTGATTGCCCTTGGCATGCGCTTTGACGACCGGGTTACAGGCAATCTCAAGACATACGCTCAGGCTGCGCGGAAAATTCACATCGACATCGATCCGACCGAGATCAACAAGAACGTACGGGCGGACGTGGGCATCGTCGGCGATTTGCGTGCCATGCTCGACAGGCTGATACCGATGGTACAGGCACAGCCGAGGGCGGACTGGCTCTCGAGGCTATCCGATCTCAGGGGCGAGGCCTCCGTGCGGGATATCCAGCGCCTGCCCGACAACGGCCACCTCTACGCGGCTCATGTGATCAACGACCTCTCGTATTTCACCGGTGGAAAGGCGGTGCTTGTCACCGATGTTGGCCAACACCAGATGTGGGCGGCACAGTATTACGCGCACAACCTGCCCATGCACCACATCACCTCGGGCGGGCTGGGCACGATGGGCTTCGCGCTGCCGGCAGGTATCGGAGCGAAGTTCGGGCAGCCGGACAAGCAGGTCTGGGTGGTCGCCGGTGACGGTGGCTTCCAGATGACCGCCGCCGAGCTCTCCACCTGTGCGCAGGAGGGGCTCGACATCAACATTGCCATCATCAACAACAACTTTCTCGGAATGGTGCGGCAGTGGCAGGAGTTCTTCTACGACAAGCGCTACTCCGCCACACCGATGAAGAACCCCGACTTCGTCAAGCTGGCCGAGGCCCACGGGCTAACCGGTATGGTGTGCAAGACCCGGGCTGAGGTAGAGGCGGCGATACGTAAGGCGGAGAGCACCAGGGGGACCGTCGTCGTCGATTTTCGCGTCGAGCAGGAAGACACCGTGTATCCCATGGTGCCCAGCGGAAACGACCTCCAGAACATGATTCGCCGACCGCAGTCGGAGAATCCGCTGGTGGAAACCGCCGGCGATGCGATCTAGGGCGACGTGATTCAGGAGGAAGGCATGACTGACACTGTAATGAGAATGTTTGCCGTGTACGTCGAGGACAAGCCCGGCGTGCTTAACAGGGTCGCGTCGCTCTTTCGACGACGGGGCTTCAATATCGATTCCCTCACCGTGGGCCACACCCATCAGGAGGGCGTTTCGCGGATGACGATATGCCTCGAGGCGGATCACCTGACCGCCACGCGGATCGAGGCCAACCTCTACAAGCTGGTAAACGTGATTCGCGTGGAGGATGTCACACCGCACCCCGCCGTTGCGCGCGATCTGGCGCTGGTCAAGGTGGCAACAAGCCCGGACACCCGCTCGGAGCTCCTGCAGATCGTCGAGATCTACCGGGCGCAGGTCGTGGACTTCAACCCGGAATCCGTCATCGTGGAGATAACCGGGGATGAGGGCAAGCTCGACAGCTTCATCGGAGCCGTCCGACCCTATGGCATCATAGAGCTGGTGCGAACCGGTATCGTTGCCATGTCCCGCGGACCGAACGCGCCGCCGGTGAGCCCCGAGTTTGTGAGCGCCCGGGTCCCCGAGGAGCAGCAGGTATGAGCCGGGCGAGCTATCCGACACACGAGAGCATCATTATTCCATAGGGATGCCGCCGCCGTTGAGCGGTGAGCATCCCAGGGCCGGGTTTGCAGAGTGTACACTCTCGACCCGGTTTTTTTGTGCCCGGGCGCAGGTGCGGGCCGGTAAACACGACACCACGGAGGAGACGATGGCAGACACGACGACGGATACGACACGACGAGTTGATATCTACGACACGACGCTTCGCGACGGTACCCAACGAGAGGGGCTCTCCCTGTCTCTCGATGACAAGCTGCGCATTGCGCAGCGCCTCGACGAGCTCGGCGTCGCTTTCATAGAGGGCGGGTGGCCGGGAAGCAACCCGAAAGACGCGGGGTTCTTCGACCGGGCCCGCGAGATGACCTGGACCACCGCTGCGGTGGCGGCCTTCGGATCGACCGCGCGCGTGGGCAAGCGGCCGGAGGAGGACGCGAACATTCACGCTCTCCTTGATGCCGAGACGCCGGTATGCACCGTCGTCGGCAAGAGCTGGACCCTTCACGTGCGCGATGTGCTTCGCACCGACGAGCGCGAGAACCTCCGGCTCATCGAGGAGAGTGTCGCGTACCTCCTATCACAGGGCCGGCGCGTCGTCTACGATGCCGAGCATTTCTTTGACGGATTCGCAGCCGATCCGGATTACGCCCTGGAGACACTGGCCGCGGCCGCACGCGCCGGGGCGGAGGTCCTGGTTCTCTGTGACACCAACGGTGGGAGGTTGCCCTGGGATATCGAGGATGCCTTCCGCTTGGTGCGCACCCGGCTTCCGGGAGTCCCGCTCGGTATGCACGCCCACAACGACGGGGAGCTCGGAGTGGCAAACTCGATTGCCGCCGTGCGACAGGGTGCTATACACGTGCAAGGCACCATGAACGGGTACGGAGAGCGCTGCGGCAACGCGAACCTCTGCTCCATCATGCCGGACATCGAGCTCAAGATGGGGGCGAAATGTCTGCCGGACGGGCGCCTGTCGGAGCTGTTCGACACCGCGCACTTCGTCGCAGAGGTTGCGAACCTGCCGCCCGATGATCATGCCGCCTACGTCGGCCGCAGCGCCTTTGCGCACAAAGGCGGTATCCATGTGGCCGCGATGCGCCGCAACCCGCTTTCCTACCAGCACATCTCTCCGGAGCTCGTCGGAAACGAGATGCGCATCGTGGTGAGTGAGCTCTCCGGGCGCGGAAACCTCTTAAGCAAGGCGGAAGAGCTAGGCCTGGAGGCCGGCGGTGATGTTGCCGATGTGCTTGCCCGCATCAAGGAGCTCGAGGCCCGCGGATTTTCCTTCGAGGCCGCCGAGGCGTCGGTCGCCATGATGCTTCATCGTCGGGAGGACGGCTACACAGCGCCCTTCGAGCTCATCGACTATACCTCCATCGTCGAGCACCGACACGGCCGCGGCATGGTCACCGAGGCCACCATCAAGGTGAGGGTGGGGGAAGATGTCTACCACACCGCGAGCGAAGGGAACGGCCCCGTGGACGCTCTCTACCGGGCGCTCAGCAAGGCCCTCTCGCCGGTCCTCGACGGCTTCGACGAAGTGAAGCTCGCCGACTACAAGGTGCGCATCCTCGACGGGGTGAACGGTACTGCCGCAACGACGCGTGTGCTCGTCGACATGACCCTGGACGGCGAGCGCTGGAGCACCGTCGGGGCATCGGCGAACATCATCGAGGCTTCGTGGCAGGCCGTGTCCGACGGCATCGAGTACGGGTTGCTTGTGTACAAGCGGGGCGCGCAGACCGCGCGGGCACACGCAGAGGAGGCGCTGAAGCAGGCGACGCCGTGAGCTTTGTCCGCCGACCGCTTTCGTAGAGCGGTCGGCGCGTGGTAGCCTGACCGTGTATGCCGCATGCTCGTACTCGAACGCACCGGATGCTCGTCCTGCTCTTCGCGCTCGCCGCCGTCTTCGCGGTCCCGCTGTGGGGACAAAGCGAGGGGAACGCGAACGACGGGACGGATGATGCCGTTCGCGAGACTACGCAGCCGCGTGTAGAGCTCAGTACCTTCCGGGCGGACGTTCGCCCGGATTTCGAGGTCGTGCTGCCGACCGGGGCCATCACCCAGTCGATCCCGCTGACCTTCGGCCGCTTCGGCATCGACACCACGCTCGGTTACGCGGTCAACGGAAACGAGATAAAGGGCGAGATGGTCTTCTCCTACGACCTCGGGCGTGTACGGCCGGAGCTTCGCTTCTTCCAGCGCGTGGACTTCGAGGACTACGTGGACCCGAGGTTCAGCCCTACGAGCGTCGATGTGTTCTCCGACGAGGAGTTCGTCTCCCGACGTCGGGGCGTTGAACCGCGGGTCTCGGTGGGTGTTCTGCCGAACACCCGGGTCGGCACCGCGTTGGGGGTGACGGATACCTTCCAGTGGAGTCTCTCGGAGGACGAGCTCGTCGACGAGGGGATAGATCTCGTACCCCAGGTGTTTCTCCTCTACGACAACATGAGGGCGGTGGATCCGAACAGCGTGCTCGAGGTCTCAGGGATTGCCGGGCGGATCACCGTTTCGGAGCGTTTCAGGAACAGTTTCGAGAATCCCGTTTCTCTCGAGCTTCAGAACAGGTTGCTGTTTCAGTACCTGCTCGGGGAGAACTGGAGCATCGAGGAACACCTGAGCTTCGACACGCTGATCGATATCTGGCTCCCCGTGGTCTATCTGCGGACCACGCTCTTCAACTTCGAGCGTCGGCTGTAGGCGGCGTGGCGGGCTCGGGATCCCCCGGTGCGAAGGTCTCGGGCTCGTCGGTCGCCGGCTCGAGCCGCCTGAGAATGTCGTAGTATTCGAGGATCCGGTTCACATAACGAACCGGCTCGCGGCCGCGGGCGTAGCCGTGCGGGAGGCCGTGATAGTACTCGGGGTCGGATAACAGCGGGAGCGTATTCTCCATCGCCTCCCAGCTGTTGGGATCGAGCCCCCGGCGCCTGGCCAGCTCCTGCGCGTCCCGGACGTGGCCATAGCCCACGTTGTAGGATGCCATCGCGAAGAGTAGCCGATCCCGCTCGTCCGCGGCCCCGTCGAAGCGTTCGTAGAGCCGGTGCAGGTACGCCACGCCCCCGCGGATGCTCTGCTCGGGATCGAGTCGATTGCTGACCCCGAGCTCCTCCGCTGTGACCGCGGTGATCTGCATGAGCCCGCGCACGCCGGTGTAGCTCGTTGCAAGCGGGTGGTAATGCGACTCCTGATAGGCCATCGCAGCGATCATCCGCCAGTCGAACCCGTAGCGGTCGGCTTCCCGCTTCAATATCTCCTCGTAGCGGGGGAGGCGCGTCTCGATGCGTCTGTGGAACACCTTGATGTCGACGTAGTCGAAGACCTCCGTCCCCTCGTAATAGCGGTCGTAGATGCGGTCGAAGGTGCCGTCGTTTTTGATGCTCTCGAAGAAGCTGTTGATCTCCGCGCGCAGTTCCCGGTCGCCCTGTTGTACGGCCCAGGCAAGCGGCTGCGGCCCCGAGAGCGCCAGTGCGATGCGCACATCGGGATAGTAGCGCCGGTTGAGGCGGGCAACGTGCGTGTCCGCAACCGTTGCCTCGATCTCCTCGACAGCGACGGCGCGGATGAGTTCCTCGGTCGGCAGATCCGTGTGGGTGACAAGCTCAGCCTGTAGCCCGCCCGCGATGAGCTCGCGCACGCGATCCTCGTAGGAAGTGCCCGCTCGCACGTGAAGGGTCATGCCGTTGGCGTCGGCGAGATCACGTATCCCCTGGCGGGACGCGTGAACGAGGAGCTGCTGCCTGACGATGAGGTAGGGCTCCGCGAACGAAACGTCACGACGACGCGACTCGGTGCTCGTCATTGAGGCGGCGATGACGTCCCCCTCGCCGTCGAGGAGGTCGGGAATCAGCTCCGACCACCGGCGCGTCTTCACCTCCAGCTCGACACCGAGAGACTCGGCAAACGCCGCAGCGAGCTCATACTCGAAACCGGCCGGCTCCCCGCGATTGAGATAGTAGGCGTGCTGAGTGTTCTGCGTAAGGACAGTGATTCTGCCCCGGTTGCGAATGCGGTCGAGACTCGACGGGGCAAGCGTGAGAACGAGAATCACCCCGAAAGCAACCGCAAGTACCGTCGTCACCAAAAGGGTGAGTCGAGGGTGACGTCTGAGAAGCTCCAGCCCCATGCCCACAAGATAGTAAATGGTGTCCGGCGAGGCTACCGCCACCGATGGTGTCCGGCGAGGCTACCGTCCGGCGGGTGCGGTCCCATCGACGAGCGCTCGCATCGCGTCGAATTGCTCGAGGATGGCGCGATAGCCGATGACCGCGTTCTCCCGACGCACGGGGATGTCGGGGCGCACCGGCACCTCGCGGAACCCGCAGAGTCCGGAAAGGTGCCCGCGCAGCTCGTGCGTGCCGTAGTAGAGGGCGGTGTCCGCACCCGCGGACTGCCAGTCGGGGACAAAGAGGTTGAGGTGGGGCATGGGCATACTATGGCGGGGGTCTTCAACGGTAAAAGCTGACTCTGCGAACCCAGATGTCGGCTTCGAACTCCGCAAAGGCTGCGACGACGGCGAGGGACTTCAGCCTGGCTGCATTGGGCGAGCCTCCGCCGACCATGTACTCTGCGTCAAAGCTGGCGAATGGCACCTCTATTCGCTGCCACTTCTCGGTGACCGGAAGCGGCGCCGCGTAGTGTGACCAGGGGAGGAAGGTTCGAGGGGTCCTGAGATGCAGGTAGTAGGCCTCTCCGCTCCCTCGGGCCTCTACGGCGACGCCGGAATACTCAGAGGCATCGAAGTTTCCCTCCTCGCCCAGGCGCAACCGCACCTGCACAAAGCCGCCGTTATTCTCCAGAGAGACGGAGCCGGTCATGTGGAGCGCGTAGCCGTCGTCGATCGGCTCTATCCCCGAGGACATGGTGGACACCCCACCCATAACCTGGTCGGTGAACCCCTCCCATTCGGTACCAAGCTCGGATGTCCGTCCACCATCGGAGAGATCGTGAAGGACGGCCTCCTGTGCCTCGATTCCTCCCATCACGAGTACTCCTGCCAGGACCAGCAGCGTTGTGCGTTTCATCATCCTAAAGACAAGGTACGAACGATTCTCCGGGGCGACTACACTGCTGGTAGGGAATTACGAGCGGGAACTCCGACGTTTGATCGGTTGCCGGGCCGGAAAAGCCAAAGCCAGAACTCGGATTCGAACCGAGGACCTGCTCATTACGAGTGAGCTGCTCTGCCACTGAGCTATTCTGGCGTGTGTTCCCGCGTACTATAGCAAGGCCGCGGTCAAAAAGACAATCCCCGGCGCACGCGTATCAAGATCCCCCCGCCGCCTCCGATAATCACTATAGACGGCGGCCAGTGTAATTCTGCCGCCGCGGAGGACCTTGCATTGATTCGAGGACTGTACACAGGCGCGAGCGGGATGGTGGCCCAGCAGCACAGGCTGGACCAGATCTCCAACAACCTTGCAAACGTCGACACCGAGGGCTACAAGCGAGACATCTCTCTGCAGAAGGCGTTTCCCGAGCTTCTCCTACGTCGCATGAACGACGACGGCGTCATGCGCGTGCCGCACCGCGGACAGTCCCTGGGCTCGGTGGACAACGCCCCGATGGTGGGCAAGCTCGGCACCGGCGTCGCGCAGAACGAAGCCTATACCATTTTCGAGCAGGGCTCGCTCTCCGAGACGCAGAATCCTTTCGACGTGGCCCTGCAGGGGGAGGGGTTCCTTGCGGTTGAGACGCCGGCCGGCGAGCGTTACACGCGAAACGGCAGCTTTCTGCTGGGGCCCGAGAGTCTCCTCGTCACCAAGGACGGCTATCCGGTGCTCTCAGAAGACGGTGAGCCCATCCAGATCCGAAAAAACAACTTCATCATCGACAAAGACGGAACGATATACGCCAGCGACAACTTCCCGGACGATCCCCGAAGGCTCATCTCGATGTTCGAGAACGAGTGGGAGGACGTGGAGGAAGTCGGTCGCCTGAAGCTCGTAAACGTACGCGAGCCACGCTACCTGCGGAAGCAGGGTGGAAGCATGTGGAACACGACGTGGGAGTCCGGCGCCGCGGAGGTCGTAAACGGGGACGAGCGTCCGGTGGTGCAGCAGGGCTTTCTCGAGAAGGCCAACGTGAATCCGGTCACCGAGATGGTCCGCATGATCGAGGTGAACCGCGCCTACGAGGCAAACCAGCGGGCAGTGCAGGCGCATGATGAGAGCACCGGCCGCCTGTTGAATCAGGTGCTGCGGCTGTAAGTCGCGCGATATGACTCGAGTGAGGTAGAACCGACATGATGCGCTCCCTGTGGACTGCGGCATCCGGCATGACCGGCCAGCAGTTCAACATCGATACCATCTCGAACAACCTGTCCAACGTGAACACCACCGGCTTCAAGAAGAACCGGCCGGACTTCGAGGATTTGCTCTACCAGACGATTCGAACCGCCGGAACCCCGGCGACGGAGCAGACGCTTACGCCGGTCGGCGTGCAGGTCGGCCACGGCGTGAAAGCCGGCGCATCCCAGAAGATCTTCACGCAGGGCTCCCTGCAGAACACGGGGAACATCTCCGACATCGCCATAGAGGGAGAAGGCTTCTTCCGCGTGCTCATGTACGACGGCTCCTTTGCCTATACCCGCGACGGCTCGTTCAAGATCGATTCCAACGGGCAGCTCGTGACCTCCCAGGGCTACAGGGTGATGCCCGAGGTGATCCTCCCGGATAACTTCATCCGAAACTCCCTGACCATCTCCAAGGACGGTCGGATCACGGTAAAGGTGCCGGGAAGTGACGACCCGGTGGAAGTCGGGCAGATGCAGCTCTACCGCTTCGTCAACCCGGCGGGCTTGAGCGCGATCGGGGAGAACCTCTTCAAGGTAAGCGCCGCCTCAGGCGATGCGGTCACCGGCACGCCGGGACTCGAGGGGATGGGCCGGACCCTGCACAAGTTCCTCGAGACGTCGAACGTGGAGATAGTAAGTGAGATGGTGAACATGATCGTCGCCCAGCGGGCGTACGAGCTCAACAGCAAGGCCATCCAGACCACCGACACGATGCTCGGCATCGCGAACAACCTGAAGCGATAGGAGGCTGACCAATGATTGACCCTGTCGGCGCGAATCTGGCCCGATTCCAGGCGGCCCGCACCGCAGCTCCCAACGCCCGCGGCGCGGAAACGAACGACTCGCGCATGAAGGAAGTTGCCGAGGAGTTCGAATCTCTGTTCGTCAAGCAGATGCTTTCGGCGATGCGTGATACATTGGACACTGATAATCGCATGCTCCATGGCGGTACGGGAGAAGAGTATTTCCAGGACATGCTCTACACCGAATACGCAAAAGTCATGTCGAAGCGCACGGATTTCGGTATCGCCGAGATGGTGCAGAAGAGTTTCGAGTCATAAAGCGTAACCTTTCGTGATAGCCTGAAAGGCCCGAGTGTATACGAAAGTGTACAACTCCGGGCCTTTTCCGTTGGCCATGTCGGCTCGGCTTCAACTAAGTCATTGCTCTCAGACAACTTATAAAGTTTCTTCTCTCGCTCGGGTAGTTGGCACGTAGCTTGCTTTATTTTCCTGGAGGGCGAATTATGAAGAAGACTGCAGGCAACACCGGCTACCGCGACGACACCCTGAAGGCATACTTCGATCAGATAAAGAAGACCCCGCTGCTCACACCCGAGCAGGAGCACGACCTCAGCCGACGCATCCAGGACGGTGATGAGGCCGCAAGGTCGAAGCTCATTGAATCAAACCTACGACTGGTTGTGAAGATCGCTAAAAGCTACGTCACCTCGGACGTCTTTTTTCTGGATCTCGTACAGGAGGGTAATCTCGGGCTCATCAAGGCTGCATCGAAGTTCGATTACCGGCGCAACGTCCGTTTCAGCACGTATGCATCGTGGTGGATCAAGCAGTCGATTACTCGGGCGCTCAGTAACAAGCGCCGCCAGATTCGCCTTCCGCATCGCAAAGAGGACGCACTTCGCCGCATTCAGCGCACCTTCAACGTCCTGAGCCAGCGCCTCATGCGCACGCCCACCGTGGAAGAGGTGGCGGATGAAGTGGGCCTGAAGCCTGAAGAGGTGACGGAGATTCTCAATATCTCGACGGCCGTCGTGTCTCTCGACTCCGATCTCAACGAGGATTCGGGGACTTTTCACGATATTTTCGAGGACTACTCTTACGCGCCCGACACCGAGCTCATGAAGCGTTCCATGCGCGAGGAAACACTCCGATTTCTCGAGCGCCTCAAGGATCGCGAGCGCCAGATACTGCTCTACCGCTTCGCCTTCTACGGAGGCAAAAAGTACACCCTCAAGCGCATCTCTGATGAGATGGGGATCTCGCCGGAGACGGTCCGGCAAATCGAGATACGTGCGCTGCGAAAGCTCAAGGAGCAGGCCGGCGAGCTCCGAGAATATGTATACGGTTGACCACGAGGGCGAATCCACGTAACTTCAGCCGCGAGACGTAATGCCGGCGGCCCAAAGACCGAACAGAAAGAAACCGCGCAGGACACAGAAGCAGCGCCTTCTCCGGATGTATGCCGGGCTCGGCGCTGCCGCTGTGCTTCTGCTGCTGGTTGTGCTCCTGCTTCCCGGCACGAGGGAGCAGCTCGAGAGTCCGGAGGTCACGGCATCCGAAGATCCTGCCGATGAGCAGCAGTCTCCCGAAGAGCCGCAGGTGAGCGAGCGCTATCCGGACACGGAGAAACCCGCGGGACCCGCAGGAGAAGAGCAGCCCGGCGGCATCGGGCGCCCAGAGCAACCCCGGCGCGAGCGGCCGCGGCCGGAACGGCCCCGACCGGAGCCGGAAATCAGGGGAAGCCTTGCGGTGGTCATAGATGACGTGGGGAACAGTCTCTCCGACCTCGAGGCGTTTTTGGAGCTCGATATCCCTCTTACCTTCGCGGTTCTTCCCCGGCGTGAGTTCTCCCGGGAGGCTGCGGCCCGGGCGGCTGCCGAAGGCCATGAGGTGATATTACATTTACCCATGCAGCCGGTCTCGGATATGGATCCTGGTCCCGGAGCTATCCGCGTGGGGATGTCGCCTGCGGACATTCAGGAGGCCATTCGGACCAATCTCGAGACGGTGCCGGGTATTCGTGGCGTCAACAACCACATGGGCTCACGAGCGACCGCGGACCCGGTAACCATGAACGTGGTTCTGCAGACGCTCAAAGAGGAAGGGCTGTTCTTCCTCGACAGCAGGACCTCGGCCCAGACGGTCGGCCGCCTCACGGCCGAGCAGCACAACTTGCCCTACCTGGAGCGTGCAGTGTTCCTAGACAACGAAAGCAACAGAGATTACATCCGAAATGCCGTTCGAGAGGGCATGGAGATCGCCGAGCGCAAAGGCCATGCCGTGATGATCGGTCACGTGATGGTCAACGAGCTCGTCGAGGTTCTCAACGAAATGTATCCTTTCATACAGGACGAAGGCTTCGACCTGCGCTACCTCTCCGAGCTCGTGCTCACACCTGAGTTCGATGACGATCCTCGGAGTTGAGACCTCATGCGATGAGTGCTCGATCGCTCTCGTCGAGGACGGGCGGCGCCTCATCGCGCAGCAGATTGCATCCCAGATCGAGTTTCATGCACCCTACAGCGGTGTCGTGCCGGAAATCGCCTCGCGAAAACACACCGAGTGGATCCTCGACGTCTACAAGCGGACGCTGAGGGATGCCGCGGCGACTCCCGCCGACATCGACGGCGTCGCCGTGACCACGCGTCCGGGGCTCTCCGGGTCCCTCGTAGTGGGGCTGAGCTTCGCCAAGGCGCTTGCGCTCGGGCTCGGCGTCCCGATCGTGGGCGTGAACCACATCCTTGCCCACCTCTACGCCCCGCACCTGGAGTATGAGATCGACTATCCCTACCTCGGGCTTCTCGTCTCCGGGGGGCACACCCTCATCACGCTGGTGCGCGGGGTGGAAGATATCGAGGTGCTCGGAACCACAGTCGACGACGCCTGCGGCGAGGCCTTCGACAAGGTTGCGAAGTTCCTCGAACTCGGCTACCCGGGCGGTGTTGTCATCGACCGCCTGGCGCGCGGGGGCTCCGCGGAAGCCTTTTCGTTTCCTCTCTCCACGGTGAACACCGGTGCCGATCGCTACGATGTCTCTTACTCGGGCCTCAAGACCGCGGTCGCCAATCAGATGGAGAAGTTCCGAACCCCGGGATATGAGGCAACCAACGAGAACATCGCCGCATCGTTTCAGAAGGCTGCAATCGAGACCGTCCTCGTGCAACTCGAGCGGGCCGTCGCGGACACCGGCATCACGACCGTTGTGGTGGGCGGCGGGGTCGCGGCAAACTCCTACCTTCGGGAGCGCCTCGGTACAAGGCACGACCTGCGCGCGGTATTCCCGTCCATGGATCTGTGTACCGACAACGGTGCGATGATTGCGGGAATAGGCTATCACCTGCTGCGCACCGGCGGCGGTGACGATCTCTCGCTCGGGGTCGCCGCGCGCGTCTCCGGCTATCGCCACCCGCGCGGCGGGCGACCGCCGCGCGGGGCCGTCGCCCGCTAGAAGCTCGCTTCCCCCGCCAGCTCGGCGAGGTCCTCATCTGCCTCGAAGAGCTTCGGAGATCTCGGCATCGGCTCGTGGATCAGGCGATTCGTAACGTGTGAGAGGTTCCTTGCGAAGGCTGAGTCGGGATTCAGACTGAAAAGCGGGCGGCGCTGCAGGATGGAGGTGCCGACCTCCTCGTCATGGGGGAGGAAGCCGATGTACTGGACCTCGAGGTCGAGGTTCTTTCGCGCAACCTGTCGGAGCTTGGCGCCGAGGGGCACGTCGCGCTGCGAGCGGCCCATGTTTAAGACGACGCGGGGCAGGAACGTGCGGACGCTCTCGCGAGCCGTCTCGGCGGCTTCCGCGGAGAGGCCGCCGAGTGCCTCGATAAGCGCAGCGGTCGAGCGCTCGGTGCCTTCGAGCCTCTCGGTTGTGAAGCGCTGAATAAGGGCTCGTTCGTCACTGCGGGCCGGAAAGCTCCGGTATATCATGCGGAACAATGCAGCCTTCACGAACGAGTAGGCGTTCAGGATGGATGTCGTCTCCGGTGTCACCACAAGGATGCCCGACGCCGAGGTGAGGAAGAAGTCCACAGTGTTGTGCGAGCTTCCCGAGCCGAGGTCCAGGATGACGTAGTCGGCGACGAGGCCACATAGCTCCTTGAGGATCTTCACCTTTCTGAAATAGGGAAGATTTGCCGTGCCGGGCAGGAGTGAGTCGCCGGGGATGAAGTAAAGCCTGGGCTCACGAGTCTCCACGAGAAGCGACTCGAGACTGCGTTCCTGCTTGTAGATATAATTGCCAATGCCGGATTTATCGTTCTTCTCGCCGAGTGCCGTATGGAGGTTCGAGCCTCCGAGGTCGAGGTCGGCGAGAATCACGGTCTTTCCCGCACGGGCGAGCGACACGCCGATGTTCGCCGTAAACACCGTCTTGCCGACGCCGCCCTTCCCGCTGGCGACCGGGATGATGGTGGTCATTGGAAACATCATACTGTAACGTGCAGGTGGTATCAAGATTGACAGTCGGTAGGAACTCGGCTACGGTGATCGGCGGTTCGAAATCCACCGGGAAGGGTGTGTTATGGAAAACAGTTTTGATCTCGATGCGGTCATTCGCAAGGTACCCGACTTTCCGAAGGAAGGGGTTCTTTTCTACGACGTCACCGGGATTCTCATGAACCCGAAGGCGTTCGAGTACTGCATTGACCGCGCGGGGGAGATTTTTGACGGACAGCAACTGGACGCTATTGCCGCGATCGATGCGCGGGGCTTCGTGTTCGCCGCGCCCCTTGCCTACGCGAAGGGGCTACCGCTGATTCTCGTGCGAAAGAACGGAAAGCTCCCCGGGGAGACCTACCGGAAGAAGTTCGCCCTTGAGTACGGTGAAGACGAGGTGGAGGTCCACAAGAGCGACGTGCAGGCCGGACAACGGGTGATCATCGTGGACGACCTGATTGCGACCGGCGGAACGCTACGTGCAACCGCGGATATCCTCGTCGAGGCGGGGGCGACGGTAGAGGGGATCTTCGCGATTATCGGCCTGCCGTTTCTCAAGTATATGGACCAGCTCAACGGCTATACGGTGCACACGCTCATCGACTACCACGGTGAGTGAGGGTTGACACAGGCAGGTGGTTTGAGTAATGTTCGCCATAACAATTGAAAGCCGATTCCCGGTGGTGTAATGGTAGCACAGCAGATTCTGGTTCTGCTTGTGGGGGTTCAAGTCCTCCCCGGGAAGCGTTGCGTGGCCCCTTCGTCTATCGGCTAGGACGGGAGATTCTCAGTCTTCAAAGAGGGGTTCGATTCCCCTAGGGGCTATCCCGAAGCGAAGCCCGACCACCCTCGGGTGGTCGGGCTTCTGTGTGTGTGGCCACTGACGCGGGTTTCCCTCGGCTACGGAGCGACCATCATGCAAAGCGCGTGTCTCTTTCTTGCCGACGGCAGCGTGTTCCCCGGCATCTCATTCGGGGCCCCGCCGTTTCGACTCGAGGACCTGGTTCCCGGTGAGGAACAAGCGAAAGGGGCGGGCGAGGTGGTGTTCAACACCGCGATGTCCGGCTACCACGAAGTACTCACCGATCCCTCTTACACCGGACAGATAGTCACAATGACATATCCCCATATCGGAAACTACGGTACCACCGACGAGTGGAGCGAAACCGGTCCCGAGCCCGGCACCGACCGTCCGGGCGTGAAGGTCGCGGGTTTCGTCCTGCGCAGTCTTTACGACGGGCCAGTGGGTCCCGGGCGCCGACCCCTGCCTGAGTTTCTCGCCGCCCAGGGAACCCCCGGCATCACCGACGTCGACACCCGCGGTCTTACCCTCCATCTGCGTGACGAGGGCAGCGTCTCCGGTGTTATCGTGGAGGCCCCGGAGGGCTTCGAGCGCTGGCGACCTCAGGAGACCATGCCGGGGGAGTTTCGGTCCCGCGTTATGGAGTTCCTTGCCGCCTTCCCGGAGATGGAGGGGCGGAACCTCGTGACCGAAGTAGGAACGACCGCCGAGGAAGTGATCAACCCCGAGGGCAGTCCGCATATTGCGCTGCTCGACTGCGGGGTGAAGGGAAACATCGTGCGGGAGCTCGTCGCCCGGGGCGCCAGAGTCTCGGTGTGGCCGAGCTCGGCCGACCCGAAGAACATCCTCGAAGAGGTCCCCGATGCCGTGGTCGTCTCCAATGGGCCCGGCGACCCCGCGGTTCTCGGCTATCAAATCGAGAGCGTGCAGCGCCTCATGAGCGAGAAGCCTACTCTCGGGATCTGCCTCGGACACCAGCTGATCTCCGAAGCGGTGGGGGCAAAAACCTACAAGATGAAGTTCGGGCATCACGGGGTGAACCACCCGGTGCGGGACGAGCAGAGCGGTCATGTCTTCGTGACCTCCCAGAACCACGGTTTCGCGGTGGAGGAGGAGAGTCTCCCGCAGAACGTGGCCGTGTGGTTGAAGAATGCCAACGACGGGAGCATCGAAGGCATCAAGCTCTCGGACCGGCCCGTGATGAGCGCCCAGTTCCATCCCGAGGCCGCTCCGGGGCCACGTGACGCGAGATGGATCTTCGACGAGTTCATGGAGCTCGTCCGCTCCGCATCGACGTCCGCAACCGGGGCAAGGAGAGATTGATGCCGGCACGGCGTGATATAGAGAGTATCCTCATAATCGGTTCCGGGCCGATTGTCATCGGGCAGGCCTGCGAGTTCGACTACTCGGGAAATCAGGCGGTGCGTGCGCTTCGCGAGGAAGGCTATCGGGTGATCCTCGTGAATCCGAATCCGGCAACGGTCATGACGACTCCAGGCCTTGCGGATGCCATCTACATGGACCCGCTTACCGTTCCCTATCTCGACCGCATTCTCGAGCGGGAGAAGCCCGATGCCCTGCTTCCCACGATGGGCGGTCAGACGGCGCTGAATCTCACGATCGATCTCGCCGAGGCGGGCGTAATCGACAAACACGGGGTGAAGGTGCTCGGCGCCCCCATCGAGTCGATCCGCATTGCCGAGGACCGCGGTAAGTTCAAGGAAGTCATCGCCGGGATCGGACTCGAGAGTCCACACTCGGCCTTCATCAGCAAGGTGTCCGAGGGGCATGCCTTCGTATCGGAGGTGGGCCTCCCCGTCATCATCCGGCCGAGCTATACCCTCGGCGGAAAGGGCGGAAGCATTGCCGAGACCCGCGACGAGTTCGAGGAACTGCTCAAGTGGGCTCTCGCCGAGAGTCCCGTGCACACCGCCCTCGTGGAGGAGTCCCTTCTCGGCTGGAAGGAGTTCGAGCTCGAGGTCATGCGGGACACCTTCGACAACGCGGTCGTGGTCTGCTCCATCGAGAACATTGACGGTATGGGCATTCACACCGGCGACAGCATCACCGTTGCCCCCATCCAGACTCTCTCCGACCGCGAGTACCAGGAGATGCGCACCGCGGCCATCGAGATACTGCGCGCGGTCGGCGTCGACTGCGGGGGCTCGAACGTGCAGTTTGCGGTGGACCCCGAGACGGGGCGAATGGTTGTCATAGAGATGAATCCGCGCGTTTCGCGCTCATCGGCACTCGCCAGTAAGGCCACCGGGTTTCCCATCGCCCGCTGCGCGGCTCGCCTCGCGGTGGACTTCACCCTCGACGAGGTCTTAAACGACATCACCGGCCAGACCGTCTCCTGCTTCGAGCCCTCCCTCGACTATGCCGCGGTAAAGATTCCGCGGTTTGAGCTGGAGAAGTTTCCCCAGGGCTACGCGAGCCTCGGAACGGCCATGAAGTCGGTGGGGGAGTCGCTTGCGATCGGGCGAACCTATCTCTCGGCTCTCAACAAGGCGATCCGTGCCGCGGAGATCGGCTTTGAGGGCATCGAGGATCTGGATCTCGATGAGGAGGAGCTGTGGTCGATGGCCGCGAAGCTCCATCCGCGGCGCATCTTTGCCACCTACTCCCTGCTGAAGCGTCTCGGGCGGCAGAACATCGACCGCATCTCGCGACTGACCGGCTATGACCGTTGGGGCCTGCACGAGCTTGCCGAGCTTGCCGACCTCGAGCACGAGATCGAGGCGGCCGGTGGGGCCGCGGCTTCCACGGGAGGCGAACGCGCTCGTTTGCCGCTCGACCTGCTCTTTCGTGCAAAGCGACAGGGCATCTCCGACCGTCGCATCGCAAGGCTCACAGGCGCGGATCCCCGCGATATCGAAGAAATGCGGATCGAGCAGCGGATGCACGCCTGCTATCACTTTGTCGACACATGTTCCGGCGAGTTCGCGGCGAAAACGCCGTACTTTTACTCTGCCTACGGTGAGGTCGACGAGGGGGCTCCGCTCGGAGAACGGGGCGTCATCATCCTCGGAAGCGGTCCCAACCGCATCGGGCAGGGTCTCGAGTTCGACACCTGCTGCACCCTCTCCTCTATGGCCTACAGGGAGCTCGATCGCGCCACGGTCATGGTAAACTCGAACCCCGAGACGGTCTCCACCGACTTCAACGTCTCCGATCGCCTCTACCTCGAGCCTCTTTCCGCCGAAGACGTGAAGGAGATCATGCGAAAGGAGGGCGTGCGGGACGTCGTAGTGCAGCTCGGTGGCCAGACCGCTCTCAATATGGCCGAGGAGCTCGAGAGCGCCGGGGCGCGGATCGTGGGAACGCCCGTGAAGCGTATTCACGACGCCGAGGATCGGGGACTCTTCTACAACGTGATGCTTCGGATCGGCCTCGATCAGCCCCAGAGCGCGATGGCGCCCTCCCGTGCGGAGGTGGAGCGGCTTGCCGGCGAGATAGGTTATCCGGTGCTGCTGCGGCCATCCTACGTTCTGGGCGGTCGCAGCATGGGCATTGCCTATACCCCCGAGGAGCTTCGGGAGTTTCTTGAGCGCGGCATCGAGGCCAGCGAGGCGCGGCCGGTGCTCGTCGATCAGTTCCTCGAGGATGCCTTCGAGTACGACCTCGATGCGCTATCCGACGGGAAAAACGTGTATGTGGGCGGGATCATGCAGCACATCGAGGCCGCCGGCATCCACTCCGGCGACTCGGCGTGCGTGTTCCCGCCCTACAAAGTCGATCGGGTGGCCCTCACCAAGATGAAGGAGGCCGCCGCCGCTATTGCGCGGGAGCTCGGCGTCGTGGGATTTCTCAACATACAGTTTGCCGTGCAGGGCGGCACGGTCTACGTCCTCGAGGTGAACCCTCGTGCCTCCCGCACCGTTCCCTATCTCTCGAAGTCCTCCGGCGTGAACCTCGTCGAGGTTGCGGTGAAGATCTGGCAGGGCTTCGACCTCAACGTGCTGGGCCTGGTTACACCCGAGACGGAGGTACTCCCGGGTGTCGCGGAAGGGCATTGCGCGGTCGGATGGGCGGTGAAGGAGGCGGTGTTCTCCTTTGACCGCTTCCCGAACATCGATCCGCTTCTGGGTCCCGAGATGCGATCAACCGGCGAGGCGATCGGAATCGGCGGGAGTTTCGGTGAGGCTTTTGCCAAGGCGACGAGCTCGGCGGGTAGCGAGCTTCCCACCGGGGGGCGGGTGTTCGTCTCGATTCACGACTCGGACAAAGAGACCCTGCTTCCCATCGTCCGCGAGCTTGCCGAACTGGGCTTTGAGATCACCGCAACGCGCGGCACGGCCGACTTCCTGTTCCGAAATGGGATTTTCACTGAGGTCATGCTGAAGGTCCACGAGGGACACCCCAACGTCGTCGATCACCTCGAGGCCGGACGAATCGATCTGGTTATCAACACGCCCCTCGGCCGCTTCACCCAACGTGATGACGACTACATACGCATCCAGGCCCTGCGCCACCGCGTACCCTACACGACCACGACGTCGGCAGCCGAGGCCGCGGTCGAAGGTATCAAGTACCTCAAGCGCGGGGAAGTATCGGCCGAGCCTCTGCCTGCGCCCAGTTGAGCGCACCGTCACCGCGTGGTAGACTGAGCGCTTACTACACGCTATGGCAACCAGTTCGACCTTCGACAGTCTTGTTTTCACGCTGGCTTCCTCCGAACGACGCGAGATGCTCGAGCGTATTCGGGCAGGCATCGTATTCGACGAGGAGCCGGTCGAGCGTGAAGTCGAGCCCGCCGAGTCGGATGTGGAGTTTGCCTATCTCACCATGGGCGTGTGGCGGAAGCTCCTCGTTCTTCTGCGGATGGTGTTCGGCGCCCTCTCGAAGGAGGAGGCGGTTGAGGAGCACCTCATGCGCGGGCTCGCCCGGCGCATCCGCAGCGAGGCCGCCAACTTCGTTGACGTAACGAGCGGGCAGTTCCTGCCTGATTTCAAGGCCGAGATCGCGAAGCTCAAAAGCGCGGCGGGCTTCTTTCAGGGACCGGTCGGCCGCATCCGGAGCGCCGGGCCGGACTCTTTCTACAGCTTCGTGCTCGGCCTCGAGAGTCCCGACATCCGCGACGAGTTGCTGGTGTACACCGACCCCTTTATTCTTTCGACCCGCATGCAGGATGCCGATGAGCACATACTCCGCCGTGAGGCGGAGGGCCGGTTCGCCGAGCTCATGGGATCCATCCCCTCATGGGTTCGAAACAGCATGCAGACGAATGCAGCCTTCTTCGAATCGCTGAACGCGCTTGCCGAGTTCGATTTCGATGAGATGCTCTCCTGCTTTGAAGCTGTCGGAGGAGAGGACGAGGAGGAGCGCTGCGAGGTGGACCACCTGAGAGCGCCGTTGCAGAACCTCGGCCGCATTCTTAAAGGCCTCGCGCCGCCGCCGAGCGCCGCATTCCTCGAAGCGCTGGTACTGTTCGACGGTGACCTCGGTCGAGCGGACCAGGACCTGGAGTCGGTCCTGAACGAACGAACCGCCGGTGTGCAACGGCGTCTCGACGTCGTTCGCGGTTTTGCGCGGCGGGTACCCTTCTTCGACATCGTCCGCTACGCGGCGGGCGATCTCTCCTACCGATTACCGACTCCGGCGACGGGGCAGGGGTGGAAAAGCAAGGTGGAGCGGTTCTGGTCGCGGCGCATGGAGTCTTTCTTCCAGCTCTACTCATTCGAGCGAAAGAAGGAAGACCTGCTGGCACAGGCGCGCGAGCTCATCGACGACAGCGAGGTGAGGTCTCCGGCTCATTACCCGGCACGCCCGGGACGCAGGAACGGCACTCATGCGACGAGCATCGCCCTGCTGCAGGCTCTCCTGCACCAGGTTCGCGACGGCGGGTACAGAGCAACGCTCAAGACGCTCTTCGTGCAGGGGGCCTTCTACAAGGAAGAGAACCGGGCGGAGTTCAACGAATACTACGGTGAGCTCGAGGACCTTCTGAACGCCGTCGGTACGTTTTCCGTGCGAATCGGTGACGGCGGAGACCTGCAGGCGAGCGTCAAGGAAGCCCGGCGGGAGGATGGAGACCTCGAGACGGCGCTCGACCGTGTGGACGAAGCAGCTGACAGGCTGGTGCACCGCGGCGTGGAAACGCTGCACGGTCTCTCGGAGGTGCTTCGTGGCGTGCTCTACGGCGAGGTCGGCGGGCGCTACGATACCCTCAGTAACCTCGACGAAGTGGCCGGCCGGGACAACAAAGCGTTCAGGGCCCGGCTCGATGACGTGCTCAGCTTCCTGAAATCAGCTGCCTTCCTGCTCAGCAGTATGTACGATGTGGAGCGCACGAGTGCCCGTCGCCGGGCCGCCCTTCGTCGACACGAACCTTGACTCCCGCCGATGCGGGTCGGTATGATCACGCGATGACCGGCACCTTCGAGCTTGATCTCAACTCCGGCAGCGTGGTTCGGATGCCCTTCAGTTTGCCCGTCTACCTCACGCTCCGCGAGGCGGGCGATATGGGACCGAGCGGAGCAATCACGCAGCCGCGGCGGGACGAGGTTCTTCGTGGCGTAGGCATCGATCCGGCCGGTTATGTCACCGTGAAGCAGGTGCACTCCCGCGAGGTGGCTGCCGTCGGTACCGCCGGCCGGCCGCACCCGGAGACCGAGGCAGACGGCCTCATGACCAGCGATCGGCGTGTGGCCCTTGGAATCACCGTCGCCGATTGCATGCCGATCTTCCTTCACGACCCGAGGACGGGAGCATTTGCAGCGCTGCACTCGGGGTGGCGAGGCACCGGTATCGTCTCGGATGCGGTGCGCCTCATGCAGAGGCGCTACGCGGTTGCTCCGGAGAACCTCGAGGCCCTGCTCGGTCCGTCGATCCGCTCGTGTTGCTACCGGGTCGATGAGGGGCGGGCCGCCCTCTTCAGCGATTTGTGGGGCGAGCGTGCGGTGATACGGCGCGAAGATGGTCCCTACCTCGACCTGTTGCAGCCGAATCTCGACCTTCTCGAGTCGCACGGTGTGAGCCGCATATCGGTAGCGGCGGAGTGTACGGCCTGCACTTGCGCGCTCGGCTCTTTCAGGCGCCAGGGTGCGGAGCATTTCACACGAATGATGGCCGTCATACAAGGAGAATAGAGCGAATGCAGGCATACAGGACGGTGTGGAAACGCCGGATAGCCGATACACTCAGAGAGCTCGCCCGCGAGCGGGAGATCGACGAGTCCCAGATCGACGAGGCGGACGTGATCGTTGAGCGACCGCCGAAGCCGGAGCTCGGAGACCTGGGGTTCCCCCTGTTTCCATTTGCCCGTGTGTTTCGCTCCGCTCCCCAGTCGATTGCGGAGGCGGTGGCCGCGAGGTTGCAGGAAACCGGTGCAGCGGGCGACGATCAAATCGAGACCGCAGGCCCCTACGTCAATGTCTCCATCGACCGGGACTCATATGCTCGCAGCGTGTTCGCAGCGGTCGAAGCCGAAGGCGATGATTACGGCCTCGGCACCTCACGCGGCGGACAGCGGGTGATGGTCGAGTTTTCGGCGCCCAACACCAACAAGCCGCTGCATCTCGGACATCTGCGAAACGACGCCATCGGCGAAAGCGTTGCCCGCATCGTCGAGGCTTCCGGAGCGGAGGTGCGAAAGGTGAACCTCGTGAACGACCGCGGGGTTCATATCTGCAAATCGATGCTTGCATACCGGGAGTTCGGCAACGGCGAAACACCGGAGTCCATGGGTGAGAAGCCGGACAGGTTCGTGGGAGATTTCTACGTCAAGTTCAACGATTGGGCGCAGACCGAGCCCTCCGCGGAGGAGCGGGCCCGCGAAATGCTGCAGCAGTGGGAGAAGGGCGAGCCCGATACCCTCGAGCTGTGGAAAACGATGAACGACTGGGCGGTGCGAGGCATACAGCAGACCTATCGTCGAACCGGTATCTCCTTCGACGACATCTACTACGAAAGTCAGACGTACGGTGCCGGCCGCGAGGAGGTTCTCAAGGGGCTCGAGCGCGGCGTGTTCTACACCGATGAGAACGGCACGGTCTGGGTTGACCTCGAGGACATCGACCTCGACAAAAAGGTTCTTCTGCGGGGCGATGGAACGAGCCTCTACCTCACGCAGGACATCGGGACGGCGATACGCCGTCACGCGGACTGGCCCTTTGACCGGCTGGTCTACGTGGTGGCCTCGGAGCAGCGCTATCACTTCGCCGTGCTCTTCAACGTCCTCGAGCGACTGGGCTTCGAGTGGGCGAAGAATCTTTTCCACCTTGCATACGGGATGGTGAACCTTCCCGAGGGCAAAATGAAGTCTCGTGAGGGCACTGTAGTCGACGCAGACGACCTTATCGATCAGCTCGCCGAGCTCGCGAAGGTGGAGATCCGCGAGAAGGGTCGCGAGAGCGAAGTCGAGGACATCGACGGAACGGCGGAGGCCATCGCACTCGGCGCGCTCCACTACTACCTGCTCGCCGTGAATCCGATGAAGGATATCGTCTTCGATCCGGCAAAGTCACTCTCGTTCAACGGGAACACCGGGCCGTACCTGCAGTATACCGGCGCGCGCATTCGCAGTATTGTGCGCAAGGCGGAGACGGCGATCCCCGGTGCGGCCGATGTCGATACATCGGCCCTCGCCTCCCAGGATGAGTGGGAGCTCGTCAAGTTGCTCGGTGAGTTTCCCTCGCGAGCGGAGGAAGCGTCCAGGGAGTACAATCCGTCCCACATCACCGCATATTTATTCGAGCTCGCGAAGACCTTCTCCAAGTACTATCACGAGTACTCCATCCTGGCTGCGCCGACGCCGGCCGCACGCGACGCGAGACTTCTTCTTGCAATTTTGACTGCACAGGTATTGAAAAACGGCTTTCGTCTTATTAACATTCCCTTCCTGGAGTCTATGTAGGGAATAGGACCATGAAACGACCCTCCGGCGTCAGCCGGAAGATACATATACCGCCTTTTCAGGGCACCGGATCAGGACCGATGCCTCTACGTGACAACCTGATCGGGTAGGTCATCTGCGCGGTGAAGCACCGTCGCTTCCACGGGGTGGAACGGCTCCTTCGAAGGAGATTTCGCATGAATATGCAGCAGAGGCCGGGCAAACAGGGACTCTACGATCCCGCTTTCGAACATGACGCGTGCGGTGTCGGTTTTGTCGGACACATAAAGGGTCGGGCAGGCCATGAAATCGTCGAGCAGGCGAAAACGGTTCTCATCAATATGACTCACCGCGGCGCGGTGGGTAGCGAGAAGAATACCGGTGACGGTGCCGGCATCCTTACCGCTCTCCCGCACCGGTTTCTCGAAAAGATCATGAAGCGGGACTTCGGGGTAGATCTGCCGGCACGCGGGCGCTATGCCGCCGGGATGGTATTCCTGCCCCGCGACTTCCGCGAGAGGTCGGCGTGTAAGCGGGTCTTCGAGCAGGTGGTTGCCGAGGAAGGGCAGGAGTTCCTCGGGTGGCGACCCGTGCCCCGCGACGAGAGCATGATCGGCCCGACGGCGAAGGCTGCGCAGCCGGCAATGGAGCAGGCCTTCATCGCCGCGACAGTCTCCGAACCTGCGGATTTTGATCGGAAGCTGTTCGTTATTCGAAAACAGGCATCGAAACGGTTGCGCGGCGAAGCCCACGACTCGAAGGGCATGTTCTACGTCTGCAGTCTCTCCACGCGCGTACTCGTCTACAAGGGGATGCTCATGCCCGAGCAGCTCTTTGTCTACTATCCCGATCTCAGCGACGCGGACTACGAAACCCACGTGGCGATGGTGCACTCGCGGTTTTCCACCAACACCTTCCCCAGCTGGGACCGCGCGCAACCGCTGCGCTTCATGAGTCACAACGGCGAGATCAACACTCTGCGCGGTAACATGAACAAGATGTATGCCCGCGAGGGCACTCTCGAGAGCGATGTCTTCGGCGATGACCTGCGGCGCGCCTTTCCGATTATGGAGCCGGACAGCTCCGACAGCGGAAACTTCGACAACGCGCTCGAGCTCCTGCTGCTCTCCGGTCGGGAACTACCCGAAGCGGTCATGATGATGGTTCCGGAGGCGTGGCAGAACCACAGACAGATGACGGGAGCCCGCCGCGACGTCTATGAGTACATGAGCTGCTCGATGGAGCCCTGGGACGGGCCGGCATCGATTTCGTTCACCGACGGCAAGGTCATGGGCGCGCTGCTCGACCGCAACGGGCTACGCCCGAGCCGGTACTACGTCACCGACGACGATATGGTCATCATGGGAAGTGAGGTGGGGGTACTCGACATCCCGCCTGAAAAGATCAGGATAAAGGGGCGCCTTCAGCCGGGACGCATGTTTCTCGTGGACTTCGAGCAGGGCCGGATCGTCGACGACGCCGAGCTCAAGGACTCCATAGCGCGCAAGCATCCCTACGGTGAATGGCTCGAGAGCGAGAGGATCCTCCTCGAGGATCTACCCGCTGCCGTCGATGTCGCCCCGCGCGACGAGGAGACCATTCAGGAGCGGCTTCGCATGTTCGGGTATACCGAGGAACACCTGAACCTTCTGCTCAAACCCATGGCCGAGAATGCCAAGGAGCCGCTCGGCTCGATGGGCAACGACGCGCCGCTCGCTATCCTCTCCCAGCGCCCGCGGCTGACCTACGAGTACTTCAAGCAGCTCTTTGCGCAGGTCACGAATCCGCCCATAGACTCCATCCGCGAAGAGATGATAATGAGCCTCTCCGCATATGTCGGCCCCGAGAAGAACCTTCTCGATACGAGCCCCGAACACTGTCGGCGTCTCAAGCTCGATCATCCCATCCTCACCAATGAGGAGCTCGCGCGAGTGAGAGAGCTCGACCATCGTGGATGGAGGAGCGCCGTCATAGATGCAACCTACCAGACCGAGGACCTGCGCTCTGCGCTCATCCGCATCAGCAGGGAGACCGAGAGGGCAATCTCCGAGGGCTACTCCCTCGTCATCCTCTCCGACCGCAATGCCGGTCCCGAGCGGGTACCGATCAGCGCCCTCCTTGCCGTGGGGGCGGTGCATCACTACCTCGTGCAGCGGGCAAAACGGACACAGGTCGGCATCGTGCTCGAGAGCGCCGAGCCGCGGGAAGTCCATCACTTCTGTACGCTCGTGGGGTACGGCGCCGACGCCATCAATCCCTATCTCGCCTTCGAGGCGATGTGGCACCTGCGAGATGAGGGGGCCATCTCGTCGGAGCTCGACGACGAGCACATAGTCGAGAACTACCGCACAGCCCTTGCAAAGGGAATGCGGAAGGTTTTCGGAAAGATGGGCATCTCCACCCTCGACAGCTACAAGGGTGCGCAGATCTTCGAGATCGTCGGTCTGTCGTGGGACGTTGTGGAGCGCTGTTTCGCTGGTACGGCTTCCCGGATCGAGGGCGCGGGCTTCGAGGTTCTCGGCGAGGAGGCGGTGCGGCGCCACCGAATGGCCTATCCGGGCCGTCCTCTTCCTATCGGCTATGAATCCTACAACCCCGGTGATTACCAGTGGCGCACCGGTGGTGAGCGGCACATGTGGGATCCGGAGGCCATCGCGACGCTGCAACGGGCGGTCCGGCAGAATGACAAGGCAATGTACCGCAAGTTCGCCGAACACGAAAACCGTCGGGATCAGAACCAGGCCACGATCCGCGGGCTCCTGAAGTTCAGAGACGGTTGTCCCATCCCCATCGAGCAGGTCGAGCCGGCCGAGGAAATCATGAAGCGCTTCGCCACCGGCGCGATGAGTTTCGGCTCGATTTCCCAGGAGGCCCATGAAACCCTCGCGATCGCCATGAACCGCATCGGTGGTCAGTCCAACACGGGAGAGGGCGGCGAGCGGCGCGAGCGCTACAAGCCGCTGTCGAACGGGGACTCGAAGCGCTCCTCCATCAAGCAGGTGGCCTCGGGACGCTTCGGCGTGACCATCGAGTATCTCGCCGAGTCGAACGAGCTTCAGATAAAGATGGCGCAGGGCGCGAAGCCGGGTGAGGGCGGTGAGCTTCCCGGGCACAAGGTCTTCGACGTGATCGCCAATACCCGCTACTCGACCCCGGGCGTCGGGCTCATCAGTCCGCCGCCTCATCACGACATATACTCCATCGAGGACCTCGCACAGCTGATCTTCGACCTGAAAAACGCGAACCCCGGTGCTCGGGTCAGCGTCAAGCTCGTGTCGGAGGTCGGGGTCGGCACTATTGCCGCGGGCGTTGCCAAGGGCCACGCCGACCACATCCTCATTTCCGGTCAGGACGGCGGCACCGGCGCCTCACCTCTCACCGGTATCAAGTATGCCGGTGTCCCGTGGGAACTCGGTCTCTCCGAGACTCACCAGACCCTTGTGATGAACAACCTCAGAAGCCGCGTGGTGCTGCAGACCGACGGCCAGATAAAGACCGGTCGCGACGTCGCCATCGCGGCGATGCTCGGAGCCGAGGAGACCGGCCTCGCGACGGGCCCGCTCATCAGCATGGGGTGCATCATGATGAGGGTGTGCCACAAGAACACCTGCCCGGTCGGCGTCGCCACACAGGACGGGAAGCTCAGAAGCAAGTTCGCCGGGAAGCCCGAGCATGTCATCAACTACCTCCGCTTCGTGGCGGAGGAGCTTCGCGAGATCATGGCCGAGCTCGGATTCCGGAGCTGGTCCGAGATGGTCGGACGGGTGGACATGCTCGAGCCCGACGAGTCGGTGCTGCACTGGAAATCGAAGTCGGTGGACCTCGGTCGCGTGCTCGCCCCGGCCGTGCGTGGGAAGGGCAATACCGGTATCATCTGCTGCATCCCTCAGGAGCACGGCATCGATACGGTGCTCGACCGCAGACTCATCGAGCTCGCGGAGCCGGCCATTGCAGAGGACCTGCCCGTAGCCGCCGAGCTGCCGATCCGCAATACGGATCGGACTACCGGCACAATGCTCAGCCACGAGATCACCAGGCGCCGCGGGTTTGCCACGCTGCCGGGGGACCTCATGCGCTTCAAGCTCACCGGCTCCGCCGGACAGAGCTTCGGCGCCTGGTTGGCGCAGGGGGTGACCCTGGAGCTCGAGGGCGATGCGAATGACTACGTCGGGAAGGGGCTCTCGGGGGGCACGCTCGCGGTGTATCCGCCACGGGACGCTGGATTCACGCCGGAGGAGAACATCATCATCGGCAATGTCGCCCTCTACGGGGCGATAGGCGGAAAGGCCTTCTTCCGCGGCCAGGCGGCCGAGCGCTTCTGCGTGCGGAACTCCGGCGCCCACGTCGTTGTCGAAGGAGTGGGTGATCACGGCCTCGAGTACATGACCGGGGGCCGCGCGGTAATCCTCGGTCCCACCGGGAGAAACTTCGCCGCGGGTATGAGTGGCGGCATCGGCTACGTGTGGGATCCGGAGCGCCGGCTCGAGTCGCTGTACAACCCCGAGCTCGTGGAGCTCGAGGACCTAGACGCCGAGGACGAAGCGACCATCCGAGCGCTGGTGAGCGAGCATACCGAACGCA
>CAZVXU010000010.1:0-37571 GCA_964631585.1 uncultured Spirochaetaceae bacterium
TGCAACCGACAGCGAGAATCTTCCCCTGCAGGCCGAGCCGATCGACGAGCAACCGATGGCGTCGCTCTCTCCCCTTGCCCCGATTCGCAGCACGGACATGCTCGAGCATGCCGTCTTGCGCCTTCTCGCAGATCTGCTCACCCATGTAACACAACGCGGAGAGAGCGTGCGAGAGCTCATCATCACCCTCGAGTTCGAAGGTGGCACGCAACACACCGAGCGCGTCACCCCGGCACACCCGAGCCGTCGCGCACAGACGCTGCAGCGTCTCATTCACCTGCGGCTCGAGAACCTCACCCTTTCCGCTGCGGTCATCCGCATTCTGCTCGAGGCGGATCGGGTGGAGGTAAGCTTCAAGCAGGAAGAGCTCTTCGTTGCAGACGGTGGGCGTGATCTCACCGACGGTGAAAAAGCCCTCGCAGCCGTGCGCGCGGAGCTCGGAGACGAGGCGGTGGCCGGCGCACGCCTCTTCAAAGAGTACCGCCCGGAGGAGCAGTTCTCCTTCGAGGCGTGCACAGCGCTGCATCTGCCGGCCCCACGCGGTGGGCAGGCCCCCGCGCGGGCGAAAGGCGCGGTCCCGCCCGCCGGTCCGCGCATGGTGCGGCGCATCAGACGCCCGCCCCTGCCGATACCGGCGCCGCATGAGGAGAGAGCGGCAGACGGTCCCTTCGCCATCTCCGGGCAGTGGTGGCAAAGCGACGAAACGAATCGCAGTTACTACTATCTGCACCTCCCCGACGGTCGCACGCTCTGGGTCTATTTCGACGGGAGCCGCGGCACCTGGATGCAGCAGGGAAGCGTTGATTGAGCCGGGAACACACGAGATGAAGCACAGGACGTGATATGAGCACAGAGGTTTACGCCCCGTTGTGGTGCAAGAGCAACTTCTCATTCCTCGAGGGAGCAAGCAGCCCCGAAGAGCTCGTCGGCGCGGCCTATGCCCTCGGTCTCTCGCATATCGCGCTTACCGACAGAGACGGTCTCTACGGGGTCGTCGCGGCCTTTCTCGAGGCACGGCGGCTCGGCATTCATCTCATCATCGGCTCCGAAATCACCGTCGACGACGGCTCGCGTGTCGTGCTTCTTGCCCGCACACGGGAGGGGTATCGGAATCAGAGCCGCCTCATCACGACCGGCCGCATGCGGAGCCCCAAGGGCCTGAGCGAGGTTTCCTGGAGCGAGGTGGCCGCGCACGCGGCGGGGAACACCGCCGTCTGGGTCAGCGGATATACCCGGCACCCGCACGCGGCGTCGGTCCTCGCCGATGCCTTCGAGGAGACGGCCTTCATCGGCGTCTCGCGCCACTATCGCCCGGAGGATGTCGAGCGGGAGGCACGCGCCCGGGAGGTTGCCGGGCACTACGGGCTCTCCCTCGTTGCAGCCGGAGAGGTGCTCTATCACCACCCTTCCAGGCGCATGTTGCAGGATGCACTCACGAGCATCCGCTACGGCATCACCCTCGAGGAGGCGGGAACGCGCCTGCGGCCGAACGCCGAGTTTGCCCTCAAGAGCGCCCCCGCCACATCGGCCCTCTACCGTGATGCGCCGGAGCTTCTCGCGCGCAGCCTCGAGATCGCGGAGTCCTGTACCTTCTCGCTCTCGGAAATCGAGTATCGCTACCCCTCGGAGTCCCTGCCGAGCGGCTACACCACCTCCGGGCGACTGCGGGAGCTCACCTACAGCGGCGCCGAGCACCGCTACGAGGGGGAGATCCCCACCAATGTGCGCCGGCAACTCGAGCGAGAGCTCTCGGTCATCGACGACCTCGATTACTGCGGTTACTTTCTCACAATGTGGGAGATTGTCGACTATTGCCGCCGAAACGGCATTCTCTGCCAGGGACGAGGCTCTGCGGCAAACTCGGCGGTGTGCTACTGCCTCGGCATCACCGCGATCGATCCCGTTCGCATGAATCTGCTCTTCGAGCGCTTCATCTCCCGCGAGCGTGCAGAGCCTCCCGACATCGACCTCGACATCGAGCACCGCCGCCGTGAGGAGGTCATCCAGCACGTCTACGACCAGTACGGTCGCTCCCACGCCGCCATGGTGGCAAACGTCATCCGGTACCGGTTGAAATCCGCGGTGCGGGACGTGGGAAAGGCGCTCGGGATATCGGAGGTCTCCCTCGATCGCCTGGCAAAGCTCGCCTCACATCGGGAGAGTAACCTCGAGGCGGCCGTCGAACAGGCCGGGATCGACGAGGAGAGCCGTCTGTCCCACGTGTTCCGACGCCTGGTGAACGAGATCCTCGACTTCCCGCGCCACCTCTCCATTCATCCGGGCGGATTTCTACTCGGAAGCGAGCCCGTCCACGACATCGTCCCGGTGGAGAACGCCACCATGGAGGATCGCACCGTCATCCAGTGGGACAAGCGCGACGTGGAGGCAATGAGCCTCTTCAAGGTCGATCTCCTCGGCCTCGGCGCGCTCACACACCTCGATTATGCCTTCCGCCTCATTCGCACCCACACCGGCGGCGCCTTCTCCATGGCAAGCATCCCGGGGCGCGATCGTGCGGTTTTCGAGATGATATCCCGGGCGGACACCGTCGGCGTCTTTCAGCTCGAGAGTCGCGCCCAGATGGCGATGCTCCCGCGGCTGCGCCCACGCGAGTTCTACGATCTCGTCATCGAGGTGAGCATCGTCCGCCCCGGCCCGATCACCGGCGGGATGGTGCACCCCTACCTCGGACGCCGCGCCGGGGAGGAAACGGTAGAGTATCCCCACCCGAAACTGGAGCCCGTGCTCAAGAAGACCCTCGGCGTGCCGCTGTTTCAGGAACAGGTCATGCGCCTTGCGGTCATCGCGGCCGACTACACGCCGGGAGAGGCCGACCAGCTGCGCCGCGACATGGCGGCCTGGCGAAAGAGCGGCCGCATCGAGCAGCACCGCGAAAAACTCATCTCCCGCATGACCGATAAGGGCATCCGTGAGGAGTTCGCCGAGCGGGTCTTCGAGCAGATCCGGGGCTTCGGTGAGTACGGATTTCCCGAGAGCCACGCCGCGAGCTTTGCCTTCATTGCCTGGTGCACCGCCTGGGTCAAGCATTACTACCCCGCCGCCTTTGCCTGCGCCCTGCTCAATGCGTGGCCCATGGGCTTCTACGCCCCCTCCACCATCGTGGAGGACGCCCGTCGCCACGGCGTAGAGGTGTTGCCGGTCAGCGTCCTCGAGTCGAGCTGGGAGTGCACGCTTGTTCCGGCGGGCGGCGGTGCCGGCCGCCGGCAGGCCAGTGGCCGGCAGCCCGGTGGCGGGCAGAACGGCCGACGCGACGGGGGTGGCCGACGCGACGGTCGCTGGGCCATCAGGATGGGGCTTCGCTACGTGAAGGGGCTCGGCGCCGTCGACTGGAAACGCATTGCCGCCGCTCGGGGGAGCCGCCCCGAGACGCCGGCCGAGTTCCTGCGTGCCGCAGGGCTTTCCGAAGACGTAAAGCAGCACCTCGCCCAGTCCGGTGCCTTCTCCTGCTTCGGTGTAGAGCGGCGGGACGCCCTGTGGCAGGCCTCCACCCGCGGGCGCAACGTCGGGGCCCGGCGAATGCCCGCGAGCCGCGCCGGGGGCGCCGGGGGCGCCGGGGACGTGGGTGCCGCCGGGGGCGCAGGTGCCGCAGGCGCCGACGACTGGGAACGACTTCTCGACGACGCCGTACAGTCGCCGAGCTTCCCGGCGCTCAGCGACTACGAAACCATCGCCTGGGACTACGGGTTCAGCTACCACAGCACGACCGGCCATCCAATGGAGCCGCATCGCGCGGAGCTCGCCTCACGCGGCCTTCCGACCGCCGATGAGCTCAGCCGCGTCCCCGACGGCCGCATCGCCTCCTACGTGGGACTCGTCATCTGCCGCCAGCGACCGGAAACCGCGTCGGGGACGCTCTTCATGACCCTCGAGGATGAAACAGGGTTCGTGAACCTCGTGGTGTGGATGGACACCTACGAGCGCTACCGCACGAGGCTGCTCACGCAGGCCGTTCTCGGCGTCACCGGCAAGCTTCAGTCAAAGGAGGGGCTCGTGCATCTCGTCGTGCAGAGTATCTGGAAGCCGGAGCTCAGCCGCCGGCCCACGGCGGTGCAGAGTCGCGACTTTCATTGAGGGGCCCGGCTGCGACGCCGACGGTGGCGTTGCAGTCGCCGGCTTTGCCGGCTCAGGCCGCACGAGCCGACGCTATCGCCGTACCGTGGTGCCCTTCCAGCTGATCTCTGCGCGCAGAAGCGTCAGGAGCATGATCAGGGAATAGAAGAGCATGGAGAAAAGAACATTCGGCATGAGCATCGTCCAGTAGCGGGCCGGACGTCGCGCATAGAACCCCGCCAACGCGCCCATGAGCATCATGCTTACAAATGACCCGGCGGCCAGAAAGAGAATCGGCAGATAGACGATTGCCACGGGGGCAAGCACGACACTCACGAACATGAAGAACATGACGAGCCCCGAGGACACCCGCGTCGCCGGGTCGGGGGCGAACAGCGCACCGGTGTTCCAGCGAACCCCCTGTTTGAGGAGGGCCCGCAGGCTGATCTGCGGCTCGGGATGCACCGTCGCCCGCGGGGAGGTATGCGCGCGAATGAGCCAGCGGTGCTGGTCCCGCACCTCGCTTATGAGCTCCGCATCCTCGGTTACCGAGTGCCTGAGCCCCCCGAATCCGCCGACCGCATCAAGCGCCTCGCGCCTGACTGCGAGATTGTTACCGAACCCCCCGGCGGGGCTTCCCAGGCCTGCACTCCCGGCGGTGTAGTGGTAGCGAAACACGTGATCGAAGGACTGATACTGCGACAGCCACCTGCTGAGATCGTCGGGAAAGACCGGGCCGAATACCAGCCCGACCCGCGGGTCCGCGAGATAGCGTGACATTCGCTTCACCCACTGCGGCGGCACGACACAATCGGCGTCGGTGAGCAGAATTATCTCGCCGCCGGCGACACGGGAACCGTGGGCGAGCGCGTTCTGCTTGGGGTTGCCTCCCTCCGGCGCCTCAGTCACCGTCACCACCTGCACGCTCTCGGGGTGGCGGGACCGGTACTCTTCCATCACGTCGCCCGTGCGGTCCGAGGAGCGATCGTTTACGAGGACCACTTCGAACTTCCCGCCCTCCTGTGCATCGAAGGAGGCCAGAAGTCGCGGAAGCGCGAACTGCTCATTGCGCGCGGGGACGATGACTGAAACCGAGGGAGCCTCGGCGGGGGCGTCACCGGCCCCAAGGAGCAGATTCCCTTCCTTGATCCGGGTGACGACGGTACCCACCGCCACCACCAGGTGTACGAGTACGATTCCCGCCCCGAGGGCGACCATGACATATGCGATAATGCCTCCAATGCTCACGATTCCTCCCTGTCAAGCTCAGCGCGGCAACCATCCGCGAGTTCTATACCATTCCGCGGTCACCCGCGCACCGTCGGCAAGTTCGTAACGGGGTCTGAAGCCGGTTCGCGTCTCGAGTTTCTGCGGGCTGCAGGTCCACGCCGGCTGTACGACCTCGATGATCTTCTGCCAGTTCAGGAACCTCGCCCTGCCGGTGAGTCGTATGCCGATCTCCGAGACCGCGGCAACCGGGAACAGCAGGCTGCGCGGCAGCGGAACGCTGCGCGTGGAAAATCCGAGCGCCGTGCCGATCTCTTCCTGAACCTCGTCGAGCCGGTACTCCCGCCCGTCGCTCACGTAGAACAGGTCGCCGCTCGGAAGTTGAGAAACCAGCGCGCGGACCACGGCACCTGCGAGGTCTTCTGCGTACACCATGCTGAGAGAAAGGTCCCGCCACAGAAAACGCGCACGCAGTCCACGGGATACGCTCCGGAAAAACCCCAGAAGGGCCACATCCGCCGGGCCGTAGACGGTGGCCGGCCGCAGTATGACGGAGGGGATCTCCTCCCTGTACCCGAGAATGATGTCCTCGGCGGCCTTCTTGCTGTGTCCGTAGTGTGTCACCGGGCGATCTTCATCCTGCTCGTTTCGCGGCTCTCCCGGACGTGAGGGTCCGCCGGCGGCAAGGGAGCTCACGTACACCAACCGCTTCAGGCCCGGGCGCACCTCGCGGACGGCCTCCACCAGGTTGCGCGTGCCTTCGGTGTTCACGGCGAAGTAGCCCTCTCGACGTACCGCCTTCACCGCCCCCGCGAGGTGCACCACGGCATCCACGCCGTCGAGGGCGGTACGCAGAGATGCCGGGTCGTTCAGCTCGCCCAGCGTGTACTCCACCCCTCCGAGCTCTTCGAGAAGCGCGGTGTTACTGGTCGTGCGGATGAGGCATACTATCTCGTGGCCCTGCTGTTTGAGCGCCGGTACGAGGTTGTAGCCGACAAACCCGGTTCCACCGGTGAGAAGCACTCTCATAGATCACGTTCGTAAATGCGATAGGTCTTGGACGGGCGCGCCCCGAACTTTTCGAGCGCATTGCGCATGGGGTAGTTGTCCTCGAGGATCCACGAGAACTCGCCGCTGTGATAGCCGTGATCGAACCCGTTTTTGAAGGTCTGATAGTACATGGCGATGTCGATACCCCGATTGCGGAAGGGCTCGAGAACACCGAGGGCGAGCACACGCACGTAATCTACCTTATGCATATGCCGCATCATCCTGATGATGCCGAACGGTAACAGGCGTCCGTTCGCCCGTTTTATGGCCTGGTTCGCATCCGGAACCGCGAGTGAGAAGCCCGCGAGCTCATCGCCGACGTAAGCAAAGAGGACCAGTGAGGGCTCGACGATCATCTTGAGGTCTTTGGCCAGATGATCGAACTCCTTGTCGGTCATGGGAACCGCTCCCCAGTTCTCCTCCCATGCCTCGTTGTACACCCATTTCGCCAGATCGACCTCTTTGTCGAAGCGCTTCATGTCGATCGGCCGCACCGTCACCCCATGCCGCTTCTTGATGAGCTCGACACCACGCTCAAGGCGGTCGGGGATGTCGGAGGCGTCGCGAATCTCGTAGGCCAGGAGATCCTTGCGCTTGGTGAAGCCCGCGTGCTCGAGAAGCTCGGCGTAGTACGGCTTGTTGTAGGGCATCATGATGACCGGCGGGGAATCGAATCCATCTATGAGCAGCCCTACCTCTTCATTCGGGGACCAGCTGAAGGGCCCCCGGACCGTGCGACACCCCTTTCCCCGCAGATAGGCGGCCACCTGCTCGAACAGAGCCTCCGCGACGTCCGGGTCGTTCACGCACTCGAAGAATCCGAAGAATCCCGCGCCGTCGTCCCATCGCTCGCTGTGGCGATGATTGACGTGGGCGGTCAGACGCCCCACCGCTACGCCGTCGCGCTCCGCAATGAAGGCCGCGACGTCCGCATGCTCGTGAAAGGGGTGCTTCTTCGGGTTGAGCAGGGTGTGCATATCCACGCGCAGAGGAGGCACCCACGACGGATCGCAGTGATAGATCGATCGGTCGAGCTCGATGAAGCGGCGCCTGTGACTGCGGCGCGAGATGTCCACGGTGCTGACAGTAATGCTCATGACGTCTGCGGTATTGTTACCGTCTTACACCCAGGCGTCAAGCCGATGAATCGTCTTTCCCCGCCCGACACCGGGTCGGCGTCACGGCACGTGATCCGGGCTCGGCTCGAGATGAAGTAGCGAGGCCACGTACTCCTGCGCGTCGCCCGGCGCGGATGCTGCCACGCGCAGCAGCTCGATAACCGTGCGCACGTCTCCCCCCTGGTGGTCGAGAAGACGATGATAGAGATCGATATCACCGGTGTACTTCATGTAGGAGTCGATATAGGCGTTGTTTGGGGGTGCCTCGGCAAAGCCCCGATACCGGTCGGTCAAGAAGAGCTCATCATACCTCTCGGCAAACCGCGCCTGCGCGTCCCGGAATATGTCCCGTTTCGCGGCAAGCCGCGCATCCCGGGAGGCAAGCGAATCGTAAGCCGACTGCAGGTCCGCGTGCACCGAGCGAATCACCTCTCGAAACGCCTCGCGGTCCGCCCGGAGGCGGTGGATGGAGCGGTATTCCTCGCTGTCGGTGCCGTACTTCTGCGCGATGTATATCTCTGCCCCGACCTCTCCGACGAAGGTTGCGATCTCCTCGTTGAACTCGTTCTGACCGTCCGCCCAGACAGTGGCGTGCATTTGCTCGTGGAGAATCAAGTTTGCAAGCTCGTAATCACTGTATCCACGCATGAAACTGTAGGCGGGATCGGAGAAGAAACCGAGTGAGCTGAACGCCCTCACGGGCCGTACGAGCACGTCGAACCCCGCCTTCCGCAACCGCAAGGCCTCGCGATCCGCGGCTGCCGGGTCATAGAAACCACGATAAAAGAGCCGACCCAGCACCGGATACTGCCACATGTACCGCTCGAAACTGTCGTCTCTCACCGCCGAAACCACGTCGACGAGGTGCGTGCGATCGGTCGCCACGTAGCGGGAGAAACTGTTGCCGACGGTGAGTCCGAGCCCCTGAGCGGCAAAAGTACGAATGTCTGTAAGCCTGTCGAAAAATGCGAGGGTTTCAACATCCACGCGACCCTCACGGCGCAGGTTCTCGATATCACGCGCGCGAGCCTGCGTGGCGAGGTATCCTAGCCCCTGACGTACGAGATAGGCACCATCGAACAGAAGAAATGAAGCTGTAAGGATTAAAACGGCGAGTCCGAAGGCGGAGGCGAACATAAAACTCCGGTGACCGTGGGATGTACTTTGCACGGGCGCGAATATATCATCACGCACTACAGATTGACGAGAGAAAAGGAGCAGGCACCGCGCGTCAAGGCTCGATCCAACGAATACGAAGTGTGTGTGAAGCTCAGAAAAACTGCATAATGGCGACATGAAACTGATGTCTTATGCGAGCTGGAACACCGCGGGCCTGTGGTGGCACGGGTTCTGGCTCGCCGCCTCTTTAACCTTCACCGAGTTCAACACCGTGCTTCCGTCACTCATCCTCGACTCAGGCGGCGCGGAGATCCACATCGGTATGCTCACCGCAATCATGATCGGGGTGCCGCTAATCGCCCAGCTCGGATTCGCCGGATACCTCCATGGGCGGCCGCGGAAGAAGCCATTCCTGATGATGGGTATTCATGTCCGTGTAGCGGCTCTCGCGGGCGCCGCCGTCACTATCACGGCCTCCCAGCAGGCAGGAACAGCCATGGTGATCGGGCTGATCTACCTGTGGATGCTCCTTTTTTCGATGAGCGGCGCTTTTGCCGGCATCTCTTACACGGATATCGTCGGCCGCGCGGTTCCCTCCCCTCGCCGACGGCAGTTCTTCGTGCTGAAGCAGACACTCGCTGCCCTCGGCGTCCTCGCCGCTGCCCTCCTCGGGCGGGTGATTCTCGCCAGACTTTCCTATCCCGCGGACTATCGGATGATGTTTCTCTCGGCCGCGGCGGCGCTGCTGATGGCAACCGCCGGTTTCTGGATCCTCAAGGAGCCGACCCGCGGGGGCGAGACCATGGGGGAGACAGACGGCACCCGCGGCGGAGGCGGTGTCGGCAGCGGCAACGAAAGGCCGCACTACTGGGACATTATGCGCAGCATTCCCGCAATCCTGCGGAGCGATCAGACGTTGCGTAACTACATACTTGCGTCGAATCTTCTGGGGCTCGGCGTGACCCTGGTGCCCTTCTACGTCGCCCTGGGGCGAAACAGAGCAGGTCTTACCACAGAGGATGTCGGAACCCTGCTCCTCGTGCAGATCGTCGCGATGGTTGCATCGAACGTTTTGTGGTCGAAGGTGGCCGCACGGTGGGGATTCAAGGGGGTCGTACGGTGGCTTATTCTCATCGCCGCCGCCGGTCCCTTCGTGGCACTCGCCCTCGCCACCGAAGCGTTCGCCGTTGCCTTCCCGTTGATTTTTTTGCTCTCGGGTTCGGCCCACAGCGCCGACCACATCGCACGCGACGCGGTTCTCATCGAAATAACCACCGATGAAAATCGCGCGCTCTACAGCGGCATCTTCGGCACCCTCAATCTGACCCGAGCCGTCTTTCCCGTGGCAAGCGGCGCGCTCCTCGCAGCCCTCGGCTACAACGCCATCTTCATCGCGGTCGGCCTCGCCTCACTCCTGGCGCTTCCGCTGCTGCGGGGGATGGTGTGTCCGGTGGATGGGCCGATCGGATGATCAAGAAGGAGTTGAGACATGCGCCCAGGTTGTCGGTAGAGTTTACCGGGCCCGCGCTGCACCGGCGTCTTTCGGCATGAACAGCGCCAGCGCACCGGCTACGATCAGCGGCGCCCAGGTCAGTGACATCGCCGCTTGGAAGCCCGCGGTCTGAGCGATGAGCCCGATAAGCCATGGAAAGAGCATTCGGGACAGCGAGGCGTTGAGGAACACCAGCGCCGAGGCGCTGCCCGAACTCCGAGGCCTCCACGCGCACGCCACTGCCACCAGAAGAGGCACCACCGCCCCGGTGAAAAAGCCGGCGAGCAGGCACGCCGCCGCGATACTCTGCGGTGTCGCCACAAGAAATCCGAGCCCCAGCACAACTCCCGCGGTAAGACTTCCCCAGGCGAGAAGCGTTTGTGCGGCGTATCGACGCGACAGATGGACGACGACCAGTCGTCCGGCAATAATTCCGATCCAGAGAACGCGAGCGGTGCGGTCGTCATATACCCGACTGTTGACGGCGAAGAGGTAGACGGCGTCGGCGAAGACCCCGACAACCTGCTGGTCTTCGGTGTAACGGGAGGAGCCGGTTACGAGCTTCTGTTTCGCAGCATGTATCTGGCATTCGAGACGCGCTACAACAGAACACTGACCAAGTTCTTCGACGAGACCGATTCCCGCGAGGAGTTCGACGCAGACTTCGACGAGTTCTATCTGCACGCTGTCGAGTTTTACCTCGGGTTCGGGCTCCGCACGGGAGGCGCATGAACGATCAGCACCGAGGCGGCGCGGACTGGTCGAAAGGCACAGCGCGACCTTCATCGACACGCCATATCGGGGTTCACAAGAAGATGACGCTTCACCGCGTACGGCATGTATGGGAGAAGAAACGGGATTGTTACGGTGAGCCATTTCTGGTTCACTTATGAGGTCAGGCAGGAATTACGGGAGGCTACCATGACTATTCTTCACCTCTTCGGCGCATCAATTGCATTGAACGGAATCTTCTTCATATTTGCAGCCGTTCTTAAAAGTGATCTTTTTACAGACATAACCTACAGCCTCAGTTTCATTCTGCTTGCCGTACTGCTTCTGGTCTCAGAGCACCCCGTGCAGGCTCTTCCCCTGACAGCTCTTGTTCTGGTAATTGTCTGGGCACTGCGCCTTGGGGGATATCTGTTCTGGCGCATATTGCACATAAAGGTCGATCACCGGTTTGACGGAAGGCGGGAAAACCTCATCTCATTCGGCTCTTTCTGGTTTCTGCAGGCTGTAACCGTTGCTATCGTGATGTTGCCACTATATGGCATTGTTACCACGGCTCACAGAGCGGCGGGACTGACCCCTTTGATTCACGTCCCGCTCATCATCCTTTACTGTATCGGACTGGTTATCGAATCGGTCGCTGATTTTCAAAAATACCGTTTTAAAATGAAGCCGGAGAACAAGGGCGCCTTCATGCGAACGGGGATCTGGAAATACTCGCGACACCCCAACTACTTCGGGGAGATCCTTATCTGGTGGTCGATTGGCCTGATGGGGGCCCCGCTTTTTGTCGGACTCGAATGGCTCTATCTCGTCGGACCTCTGTTTATTACACTTTTGCTGCTGTTTGTAAGTGGCATTCCACTTCTGGAAAAATCTGCCGAAGAAAAATGGGGTAAGGATCCGGAGTATCGCGCTTACCGTGACGCGACATCCATTCTTATTCCGCGTCCGCCGAAAACGGAAAGAGGATGATGTTCTCTTCGCCGCTATTGTTTCCAATTACTGCGGTACTGATTTCCGCCCTGGCCGGTTCAGTGCCGACAGCATGGATAGCGGTACGCATTGTAAAAAAGAGCGATATACGGCAACTGGGAAGCGGTAACGTGGGCGCGACCAATGCCGTTCGCGTTCTTGGTTTTCGTATGGGGCTGCCCGTTCTCCTCTTCGATTTTTTAAAGGGCTTTCTCCCGGTATTCCTGATTCTTCGGTACCTTCCAACACAGCCTTTTTCCCCACTCTATGTGGCAATAGCTTCGGGGATCGCGTCTCTTCTCGGCCATGTTTTTTGCCCCTGGCTCGGCTTTCGCGGCGGCAAGGGTGTTGCAACCGGCGCCGGTGTCTTTACCGCCCTCTTCCCTCTCCTGTTTCCAATCTGTCTTGCGGTATTTCTGGTTGTACTGAAAGTTGGGCGGCGGGTCTCCGCCGCGTCGATAATGAGTGCGATCTGTGTAGCGCCCTCTTTTTTCCTGATACACGTAGCGCAAGGTGTTAATCCGAATCCGGTATTATCTGTTATCGTTGTTCTGATTCCGCTTGCCGTTGTTATCACTCATCGTAAAAACATAAAAAACCTCCTCAGGGGCACGGAACCCCGCCTGTTTTAACAAAAAGGAGTCCGACAGTATGACCGAGATAAAGAAGATCAATGGCTATCACATCTATAACAGTTTCATATCGGGTTACGAGAATCTACTTACCCAAAAACAGCATCTTAACGATATCAACGTTTTCCCCGTTGCCGATGGTGATACAGGCAACAACATGGTGGCAACCATTAGTATGACACTTCAGATCTCGCCGGTATCTCAATCGCTCTCTGAGACCCTCTTCGCGCTTGGTGACAGAGCTCTCTCGGCGGCCCGGGGAAACTCCGGAATAATTCTGGCACAGTTTGTTAACGATCTGGCCCGGGAATGCCCTCCCCGGGAGAGTGTTACCTGCGAAGAGTTCGGTGGAGCTCTTGCACGGGCGGCAGCCGGTACCGAAAAGGCTCTGGAAGACCCGCGGGAAGGAACGCTTCTTACCGTTTTGAAGGTGTGGACCGTCGAGATAGATCGTTTGCTAAAAATGGGCGGATCTCTACGGGAACATTTTGTCGCCAGCCTTGCGGCGGCGCAGGCCGCCCTGAAAGAGACAACCAACCAGCTGGAAGTTCTGAAAAGAGCGAAGGTCGTGGATGCCGGAGCATCCGGATTTGTCGTTTTTCTTGAAGGCATCGCGCGCGCGCTGGTAACAGGAAGAGTTTCATGGGAACACCCTTCAAAAACTATAAGCCTCGAAGATGCGGAAGAGTTTTCACATGACCTGCCCGAATCATCAGATCAGATACCCTACCGCTACTGTGCCGAAGCCCTGCTTCTGACCAGGCGGACACCCGAAGAGGATCTGCGGCTAAGACTGTCGACGATGGGTGATTCCCTTATAGTCAGCCATGGGCGAAACAAGACAAAAATTCACATCCACACCAACTACCCGTCCGAAGTCTTTTTTGAACTGAAAGAGCATGGCCGCATCTCCGAACAAAAGGTGGACGACATGATCCGCCAATCCAACGCAATTCACCATCCCGTTTCACCTATAGCGGTTGTCACCGACTCTATCGCAGACATTCCGGCGGAGCTTATCGATAGGTATCAGATCCATGTTATTCCACTTAGAATAATCTGGGGCGAAAACGAGTATCTGGACAGGCTTACACTGGATACTGCGGCATTCTACCCCTACCTGGACAGCCGCAAAGAGTACCCGGGAAGTTCGGTTCCCTCTCCTATAAGCGCATCGCAGCTCTTTTCGTGGCTTGCACCTTATTATCAATCGATCATAGCCATACCGGTCGGCAAGGCTTTAAGCGGCACCTGGCAGGTTATGAATAACGCCGCTGAACCCTTACGTAAAAGGGGACATACAATTACCGTTATTGACAGCCGTCTGAACTCCGCGGCACAGGGGCTCGTGGTTCTTTCCGCTGCCGAAGACGCCGCAAACGGACTATCTTATGACAGCATAATCCAACGAACCGAAGAGCGCATACAAAACGCGCGCATTCTCGTGAGTGTCGCCACCTTCAAGTATATGATCCGAGGCGGGAGGGTAAGCGCCCTTAAAGGTGCAATTGCGACGTTGGCTCATCTGAAACCCATAGTCACACTCGATGCTGACGGTAAGGGCGTCGCCTACGGAGCTTCTTTCAGCCAGAAGGGGAGTATGAAGAAAATAATGGCCAATCTTGTACAGACCAAAAAAAAGGTACACCGATATGCTGTTGTTCATGCTGCAGTACCCGACGCGGCTCAAAACTTCGCACGGGAGGCAGAATCGATGCTGGGATATCCTCCGGAATATATCATGGAGATATCACCGATTGTCGGCATCCACGCCGGGATTGGCGCGGTGGCGGTTGCATGGATCTGATTCAGCACAGGACGAGAAAAAAGGGAAACATATCTCGTTCACCGTTCACGATACCCCATTATCAGCCTGCGAACCGCGGTCGCCACCGAGGAGCTGCGACTCCTGGCCAGGACCCGCTCGCTCCGAGCGGCATGGCCGCCCGCTACTTGCGGGAGGCCGCCTGGACCGCGTCGGAGATCCGGCGCACGACATTGGAAATCGACGCCCGAGCGTTTTCGGCTTTGGTTTCCGACTCCGAGAACAGTTCGTCCCGGAGGTCCGCTTCCGCCGCTGCAACTTCGCTCGCGCCGGACTCGAGATCGCTGCGCGCTGCCTGGAAGTCGAGCCTTATACCCGGCACCGATCGCGCATCGTCCAACGCATTCCGCGCTTCCTCCAGGGCGGTGGAGGCGGCGGAAACGGCGGCTTCGGCGTCATTTCGGGCTCTCGCCTTTGCGGCCTCGGCCTCTTGAACGGCCCGTTCAGCGGCATCGCTCGCCTCTCGCGCAAGAGACCGGGCCGAATCGTGCTCCCCGTTCTCTGCAGCAGCCTCCATCTCGGATAGTAGCTGCCGTGCTTCCTCGAGCGACTGTGGGGCGTATCGCCCTACGTCGGGGTTGGCAGCCGCTTCTTCAACCGCTTGCCTTGCAGCGGCCATCTCTTCTTCGGGCGCCTGGCCGCACGCCGCAACCAGAACGATCACGATGGGAATGAGTGCAATGCGCAACAGACGAGCGGCTTTGTATCGTTTCATGGTTTTCTCCTGATTCAGCGTAAGTGAGGCTATAACCCCTATGGGAAATATCGACATGTTCCTCTGTCCCGACAAGTTAACTCCGACTCTTTACCGACGACTTACCGAACCCGGACATCTTGTTGTATTCTCACTCCCGTGATCTCCTTGAGCTTGGCGATTCGGATAGCTGCGGCAACGGTTGTGTCTTTCGCTCTCGCCGTTTTCGTTGGCACTGGCACTAACTCATGGGACGATGCGTATCTTGAAGCACTGCTGCGGGTAAGAGAGCCGGTACCGGTAGCCCGTGAGCTTCTCCTTGCAACGGCTAACGGGGCGCCCCAACCCGACGGCCACCAAGAACCGAGGCCGGTTGAGCTCATCTGGGCCCTTGCGGAGTTGGGGGCCGAACGGGTTCTACTTCCTCCCTCCTGGCCCGCTGCAGACACCACGGGCGCCGACTCATCGCATACCGCCCCGGAGCTTGCCTCCCGTCTCGACGAAGAGTACGCGCTTATCGATGAGAACATCGCAACGTTCTTTGAGGCCATCCGCATCGGTTCCATCGATCCGAAGGACGCCGATCGATTCATCGAGCAGCTTCGAAGGCTTGTTGCTGATAGCAAGGCGCGTATCCGGGACGACCTGCGTCAAAAGGCCGGTGCCTCCGACGTTTCCGTCGAAGACTTGATTGGAGCGTTCGGGAGCGATCGTGCAGGACGGAAACTCTCGGACCTTGGAGTATCACTGCCGAGCTACCCCTCGGCACTGGCCGTGGCTCTTCCGCCACGGGGAGACGACGGAGCATTGGACTTCCGCCGCCTCTCGTACTCGTCAATAAGCCGCTACATATCCCTTACGAACCGGTTGGACATGCGATTGTCGGAGCTGGAGGAACGGGGCTTCTTCGACGAAACCGATCCGCGGGAACGCCCGAGTGTCATGCGGGATCATATCCGGTCCCTTCGACGGGAGCTTTACGAGCATCCCACCGAAGCCCGCGCTGCGGTGTGGAGAAACGCGGTGGATGATTACTTCGAGACAATGGCTGGACTGATCGACACCGATACGCAGGCGCCCTCGAGCAGGTTCGCCGCCGTACGCGAGGAATACGCCGCGGTCGTCACGTTGCGGAATGAACTCTCCGAGGCAGTCGGCGAATCCTTTGTGATTCTCGATGATGCCGCCGCAGACGAGGATACTCGGGCTTCGGCCGAAGACGTAGCCGTGCCGGCCCACAGAGAGCTGACACAGGGCGAACGACGCGCGGTCGTTGCAAACGCTGCGCTTGTAGGAGAACACATCGTCGAACCGACGGGATGGAAACGGGCCCTCCTGTTAACGGCGGCCGGCCTCATCGTCGGAATCATCCTTACTCCCTTTCGACTCCCTGTGGCGGCAGCTCTCTCGCCGCCGGCCCTGCTACTCGTCGCGGCGCTGTTCCCGGCGCTGTTCTTGGCGGGGAATATCTGGGTCGATCCGGTTGCAGTGGTGGCAGTCCTTCTCGCAGCCATCCTCGCCTCGACGATCGCCGCGGGCCTCTCGCAGTGGAGTGTCGAGCGCACTGTGGTCGGCCGAGCAACGAACCGCCTGCCGCCGCGACTCTTGGGGCGAGCGATCCGCCGTGGCGATCTACCGAGAACCGAGACGGGTCGGCGGCGGACAGCGGTAGTAGTCATGGCGCCGACTGACAGCTTCGAGGTGGACCAGGCGACATCCTTTCACCGGGCAATCTCCCGGAAAGTGAGACACCTCGGTGGCGTAGTGGTCGGCGAAGAGGGCTCGACCGTGTTTGCCGCCTTCGATGCCGACGACGCCCGATTGGCCCAACGCGCCTGTGCTGCCGCCAAAGAGATGGTTTCGGCAACCTTGCCGGGGGGAATCACGGTACGCTGCGGAGTAGAGGTTGGAGAACTCGTGTTCTACCTCTCGCCCATCGGCGGTTACCGGGCGACCGGACGCCCGATTACCTATGCGCGGCGGCTCTGTGGCCTTGCACGGAAGCATGGACTCCGGGCGATGTTTGGAGACAGTGTTGTCGGCGCCTGCCGCGGCGGAGGGGAACCACGGGGCTTTCAGGAAAAGGGGAAGCTCGCTGCGCCCACCGGCCGCAAACCGTATGCATTTTACAGCCTCACAAAAATAGATCCGCCATCGCTTTGAGGCGAACCACCTTTCCTCCGCCCTCTCCGAAATCGGCCCGGTAGCGCTCGCCGTCGTTTGAAAACGCCGAGGCATACTCACCCGGAAACGGGGCAAGCCGGTCCTGGCTCCAGTCGAGTGAAGGATCGCTCAGGCGAGCCGCGGGTTGGTCGGGATTGAAGTAGATGAAGGATTCATGAACACCACGCGCCGGCTGCGGAGCCTCGTCGGTGCTCTGCAGGTAACGGATTACGCCGCGATCGAAATCGATGGACTGAATGACCGCCGAGTGGCCCGCGCGGCCGTCGCGACTTCGAAACAACATGATATCACCGGGTCGCAGATTGCGAATCTCATCAACCACCTGTATGAGCTGAGGACTGTCGGAATCGAAGAACTTGGTGCCCACGTAGAACGACGGGTCCCGATCTCCCCGAACTCCGAGGGTTCGCGCCAGGACTCGGCCAAGATCGACGCCACGGCTTGAGGCCACCGTGGAGAGGATGTGCCAGACGAAGCCGGAACAGTCCATTCCGACACGTCCCACGCTGAAGAGGTAATTGTAGACATCGGCCGGCTCAACGCCTTCACCTGTGACGTAGACATAGGGCCTATGCGGCAGCCCGCGGTAGGCCCCGGCTTTCATGCCGGCGAGATCGAAAAACTCGCGGGAGGTCCGCCAGGTTTGCGTGGGCAGGTCAAAGACTATCACTTTCTCCCTGCCGTCACGTAAGGCCTCGAGATACCTGTGGAAGTCCGCGGATTCGAGAATTGCATCGATTCTGTTCCAGAGGAACTGAGGATCCGCCTTTCCGTCTCCATGTATGACCAGCTCGCTGCCGGCGAGCTCCTGTCGCTCGAAGTTCTGCGCGAACGGCATACGAAGCGTCAGGATCTCGCCGTCAATCACGTAGGTCTTGAAGGACTCACGATAGGCGCGCTCAATTTCTGCTTCGACACCCGCACCCCAGATCGCCGCCGGATCGGCAAACGCTTCAAGAGCGTCACGAGCGCCGGGCCCGGCCTCGGTTGCACCACTCGGAGCAGTCGAATCGGCCGAAAGCTCACCGGGCACACTCACAAGAAGGAGGATAGAAACGAGACGCGCGGCCGATGCCAGGGCGTGTACTCTACTCATCGTACTCAATATCGGCATACTCGCCGGGGGATTTCCAGGGGATTCATTCGGCTTCCGGGTCCCGCCCGAAGCGGGGCTGGTCGAAAGGCACGCACTCGCACTACAGTCCATCCATGGGACACGAATCCACGTCATCCGACTCGGCCAATCGTGGCCCGGCAAACCTCCCCGACCACGTCCGAGAGAATCGACGTTTCCGGGACGAGATGGCGCATGAGTGGGCGGAATTGGGCGAGCGCGGCAGGGAACAGGAGCAGCCGATCTGGGGCATTCCGGAGCACGAGCTGCATCTGCTACCGGCGAGCATGAGGGGCATGAGCGCGGTCGAGCTCGGCTGCGGGACCGGGTACGTGAGCGCCTGCCTGGCTCGTCGTGGAGCCACCGTCGTGGGCATCGACAATTCGGAGGAACAGTTGCGAACCGCCTGTCGCCGCGCGCGCGCCCACCGCAGCTGGTTCGATCTCCACATCCAGGACTGGCGGACCGTCGAGGTCGACCCGGGCGGAGTCGAGTTCAATCTTGCGCCGTCAACGTGGTTCCGGCTCTTCCACGAAACAGGCTTCGACGTCGTGGACTTCCAGGAGATCCGGGCACCGGACAGTTGCAATGACGACCGCTATTCGATCCCTGCCGCCTGGGCGAAGCGCTGGCCGAGCGAGCAGGTGTGGCAGGTGCGGAAGCGGTCCTGCGGGCACGAAAACGATGTGCACTCGCAAACCCGAAAAGATTACGAAGAATTCGCGTGAAGTTAATCACTTTCTAACATTCTTACTTTAAAGCTCCTAATGATGTCCGATGTAACCTCTTATGGTAATAAAAAGGGGCGGTAATTGACTTGAATGCAGATATGAGTACCGATTGGGCGAACCGCCTTCGACAATACCGAGATTCGCTGACCCGAGCCGAGACTGTCCTGGTCGACTATGTCAATCAGCATCCGGAGCTCGCCGTACGATCAACTCAGCGCGAGCTCGCCGACCACTCGGGCGTGAGCAAACCGACCATCATAAGCTGCTTCCGAAAACTGCAGTTCGCTTCATTCCGTGACTTTCAAGCCTCCGTCGAGCGGTTCTTCGCAACTCAGATCGATTCACTTATAGCCTCACGGAGTGTCCACGAGCGCGTGAACACACTGGAGACGCTCATACGCGAAGCAGCAACCGTAGACTCGCGTGCACTCGAGCGTCTGAGTGAAGCACTTCCGGCGAGTCTTCTGGAGCAGATCGCGCGCCGCCTGCATGGGGCGCGCTCCGTATTCGTCATGGGCCCCTCCACCGGGCACTATCCCGCGCATTACCTCGCCCAACGCCTCCTCCGGTACGGAATACCTTCGGTTCTCATTCAACAAGACCCACGGCACGTGCCGGACATGCTCCACCCCATGGCGGAACGCGACGCTCTTGTTCTCTTCCATTATGGCGATGACGATGGCTGGCTGTACCGCATCCTCAGTCAGGCCCGCGAGCGCAATAGCTGGACAGCTCTTGTGTCGGCGGTAATCCATCCCGTCTACGTAGAAGCCTCGGATGTCTTCGTTCACGTACCCCGGGGAGAAATGCAGTTCAAGAACAGTATGGCGGTGCCGATGCACTTCGCCAATCTTCTGTTGTTGACTTATGAGCTGCTGTTTCGAGACGACGTGGATGCGCAGCTCACTCAATTGGAATCAACCCGCCGAATCTGGTCAGATCCGGCGGGTGAAAGAATCATAGCGGCAAGGAGGACACAATGCCACGATTGATGATGATTGCAACGCTGATCGCGTTGGTAACGCTGGGCGCCTTTGCGGGCGGACAGACGGAGGCCGGCGACGACCAGCCGGTAACGATCCGTATCGCCTACCCCGTTGCGGTAGACGCACCGGTGACGGCGATCCTCGATGGGTACGCTCGGGAGTTCATGGAGGAAAACCCGGGAGTACAGGTGGAGACGGTTTACGCCGGTGGATATGGAGACGTGAGAACCGCGATCCAAACCGCCATTGACGGCGGGGGTGATGCGCCGGCACTGGGAGTAATGCTCGCCACGGATCTGTTCGACCTGGCCAACGCCCAGTACATTGAGCCACTTACTCCCTACGTCGACGGTATGGAAAACGGCGAAGAGTATCTCGACGATTTTCTCCCCGCGTTCCTCTCCAACTCGTACTACATGGATGAACTCTGGAGTCTGCCGTTTCAGCGAAGCGCAGTCGTTATGTATTACAACGCCGACTTACTGGCCGAGCGCGGCCAAGGCGTCCCCACCAATTGGGACACGCTTGGTCGGACGGCTGCCGATCTCACTCAGCGAGATGGCGAGTCGGTAACCCGCTGGGGACTCGAGTGGCCATCGGGCTGGCCGTATTGGCTGTTCCAACCCCTGGCAATCGGAGCAGGCCGCAACATCGTCGGCGAGTCCGATACCGAAGTGTATTTCGATCATCCGGGCGTGGTCGACGCAATTGAATACTACAATTCCCTCTCGGAGGAGTATCGAGCGATGCCCGAAGGCGTCCAGGCGTCATGGGGAAATGTGGTCCCGAACTTTGTCTCTGAGAATACCGCGATGATCGTTCACAGCTCGGGCAGTCTGTCGAATGCATTGTCGCAAGCTGATTTCGAGGTGGGTGTCTCGGGCATCCCGGGGCCCGACGGGGGAACCTATAGTGTTCCCGGCGGCGGGAATATCTACATGATGACAGGTCTCAGTGACGCGCAGAAGAAAGCAGCCTTGGATTTTGCGGTCTTTCTAACCGAGCCGTCGCGGGCTGCCGACTTCTCGATTCAGACCGGCTATATTGCCACCCGAGAAAGCGCCTTTGCCGACGACGCTCTGCAAGCCTACATCTCGGAGAACCCGCAGGCTGGTAAAATGCGAGACATCCTTGCGACCGCCGGCAAAGAGCTGGCGGTGCAGAACCTGGGTGAGGTACGAAACATCTTTCACAGCCATCTGCAAGCGGCGTTTAATGACGATGAGGAGCCTGGCGAGGCGATGGCCGAGGCCCAGCGCGCCGCGGATGAAGCGCTCGCCGACTTTCGATAATCTCGAAAAGTAGCTCACGAGTCGATGAAAATGCCGGAGTGCCGCACGATACGCGTCGTCGGCACTCCGCTTGTGACGCTCACGTCGATAGGGAGGAACGATGACCCGACGAGGTAACCCACTTCTGCCCTACATGCTCATCTTGCCGACGCTGATCTTTGTCCTGGTATTCACCGTATATCCCACGGCCTCCAGTGTAGTCGGCAGCCTGTTTGAACACCGCCTGAATATTCCCCGCTTCCGGGATCCGGTCTTCTACGGACTCGGAAACTACGTTGATCTCCTCGCGAGCGAAGAGTTCCGCATGGTTCTGAGCAACACGCTGCGATATGCGGTTACCGTAGTACCACTGTGGATAGTAACCGCGCTGTTTCTGGCGCTATGGTTGAGCCGTCCGCGCTTTGCCCGGTTGCGCGTGGCGATGTTTCATCCCACGATGCTCCCGATGGTATCGGCGGCTACCGTGTGGATGTTCTTCCTTACACCGGATTACGGGCTGCTAAACGAGTTCCTGCGCTTTTTCGGTTACTCGGGACCGGAGAACTGGGTGAGCAACCCGGATCTTTCCCTATGGGCTTTGGTCTTCGTCGCATTCTGGAAAGATGCCGGCTTTTACATGATCTTCTATCTCGCCGGGGTACAGAACCTTCCCAACGACGTATACGAAGCGCTCAAGCTCGAAGGGGCCGGGCCGTTGGTGACGTTTTTCCGGTTCACCCTCCCGCTCTTGCGACGGACTACGCTCTTCGTAAGCACAGTAGCGGTGATCGGAGCATTCCGCATCGTAGATCATGTATTCATCATGACCCAGGGCGGCCCCAGTGGCCGCAGCAGCCTGTTGCTCTACCATCTGTGGCGAGTCCGATTCGACAGCTTAAACGTCGGCCAGGCATCCGCGATCACGGTCATTTTAGTCATAATGCTCCTCGTGTTTACGGTAACCAACTTTCTGGTGAGCGAGCGGAGGAGTAGCGATGCGTAATCAATCCCTCCGCGCACTGCGGCCTCTGAAAGTGGGAGCGGCGGTTCTTGGCGTGGTGCTGGCGTTGCTGTGGTCAATGCCGCTAATCTGGTCGATCATCGCGAGTCTTCGCCCACCAGGCGAGCCGTTTGCCCGGGGTCAGGTCTGGTTCGGAAGTGGCCTGAGCATCGCCAACTACATCCGTGCCTTCGATCTGGCACCGTTCGCGATGTATTTTCGGAATACCATACTCCTGGTAACGCTCATTCTATCGGTGCAGCTCATCACGAGCAGCCTCGCAGGGTTTGCCTTTGCCTTCTATCGCTTCAGGGGACAGCGCATCCTCTTTACCATCATTCTCACACAAATGATGATCCCAACTGTCGCGCTCCTCGTACCGAACTTCGAGACTATTCGTGTGCTGGGGCTGTATGACACCATTCTGGCTATGGCCATGCCGTTTTGGGGCAGCGCTTTTGGCACCTTTCTTCTCCGACAGGCGTTTCTGGGGATCCCCCGTGATTACGGGGACGCAGCTATGGTAGACGGATGCAATTGGGCTCGAACACTATGGCATGTGTATCTTCCGATGGCCGTTCCCTCGGTGATCGCGTTTTCCATTTCTTCCGTGAATTGGCATTGGAATAATCTTCTGTGGCCCCTCATCATCAGTCAGAGCGACTCTGTCCGGCCCCTCACCGCGGGGTTGGCACGCTTCACGCAACTGGGCGAGATCGGCGCGCAGTGGGGTCTGATGTCGGCCGCAACCCTGATCGTGGGCTTCCCGCTTCTCGCCCTGTTCGTCGTGTTTCAAAAGCGCTTCATTGAAGGCTTCATGAACTCCGGGTTGAAATAGGAGCAGACGGTGGATGATTCATCAGACCGAACATTCGAAGCATCAACTCGTTTCGCATGGAAATGGCGCGATCCATCTCATATAGACGCTCACCGCGAGGATTTCTCCAGACCGGTGGAGGATATCCTGGAGGAATTGCGACCGCTGGTTGCTCCAACACGCCCACGCGCAGACGCATTCAAAGCTCCCGAGACCGGGCGAGACGATGCAGCGAATCTCGACGATACTCGGTGGGTACACGCAGATTGGGACCTTTCCATGGTGGCCGGAACGAGCGGACTTCGCAGAGTCCGCGCCGACGGTTCGGAGTCGTTCTGGGCTTACCGAAAGGGTCGACACATCCCGTCGCATTTGTACCTGGGACACCCGAAGCCGACACGATCGGTGTGTCTGTGGGGCTGGTGGGAACCAGACGCCTTCTTCATTCACACCATTTATCCCGGTAAGGCGGCGCCGCGGGAAATCCATGACCCGGAGATTCCGCTCTCAGAACTTCCGGCCGCGATCGAATTTTGGCGTCGCCACGCAATCATCACCACCGCCGACGGATACACGACGACTTCAGAGTGAAGAATTGACTGAGACAAAGACAGACACAAAAGGAGACGACTAAAATGGCGACCTTTACGACATCAGACGGAGCAACGCTTCATTACGAAGATGAGGGTTCGGGTACACCGATCGTACTCCTGCCCGGCTGGGGATGTAGCCCGGCGTTTTTCAGCCGCAACATCGAGCCGCTGTCCAAAGGGGCACGCGTCATTGCCCTGGCATTTCGCGGTCACGGAGATTCCGACAATGTCGAGTGGGGACATCGCATATCCCGATACGCGGCGGACCTCCGCGACCTTATCATACACCTCGGGCTCGAGGGCGTGACCGTCGTCGGATGGTCGATGGGAGCGTCGGTTATCTGGAGCCACTTTGAGCTCTTCGGTGATGCGTACATCTCCCGAATGGTCCTCGTCGACCAGTCGCCGCGGCAGTACGCCGTTGCCGGTGGACAGCAGTGGCAAGGCATACAGGTCGGCTGCTACGATGCCGAGTCTCTTGCCGCCGTTCGAACTACGCTTGCGATGGACTCCCGGGCTTCCGCCGAGGGCATCGTCGGCGCCTGCTTTCCGCAAGGACGCTCTCCGTCGGCAGAGGAGGTAGCGTTCTTTGCGGATGAAATTGAGAAGAGCCCGTGGTGGGTCAGAGCCGATATCATGACCGACCACACCAACCTCGACTGGCGCGATCTTATGCCCCGAATCACCATTCCTGCGATGGTGATGATTGGCGAAAAGAGCCTCATCTGGGGTCCTGGTGGTGCCGCGTACCCCGCGGAACACATTCCCGCCGCCCGCGCCGAGCGCTTTGCTGAGAGCGGTCATATGCCGTTTTACCACGAAGCCGAGAAGTTCAACCGGCTCGTTGCAGAGTTCGCTGCCGGTTAGCGCCTCTCAGGCGAAAGATCCTGGGTCGGCACTTCTTCGCCCATGATCCGCCGGAGCACATCGGGATAGTTGGTGTAAAGACCGTCTACGCCTCGCGTCGCGAATCGGCGCATCGTCTCCTCATCGTGGCAGTCCCACACGTATACGTCGAGGCCTCGTTTCTTTGCCTGGGCGATCGTTGCCGCAGATGCGTGACGGGCACGGAGGTTAAGCCCGCAAATGCGATACCGATCCATCATTTTCCAGTCGAACCCTGTCGGTCGGTCCGGAAGGAGTCTCAGCCCGCGCTCAACGACGGAAAGACCGGTGGTGCGCACGATTGGAATCGTGGGGTTTACCTCTCGGATCGCGCGCAGGGCGGTGTAGAATGCGGGGTCGGCGTCACAGGGAGTTATCACGGTTCGTTCGCCCATTCCAAAACGCTCGGCCATCTGAGCCGCTATCGTCCCGACGCGGGAAGGGATTACGTCCAGGCTGAAACGTAACGGCTCGTTCCTCCCTCCGTCGACGTCCGAGTACCGACGGAGCACCTCCTCCAAAGTCGGAATACGCCGTCCGTCGCCGAGGTCGATACTCTCGAGCTCGGCAACGGTCAACTGTTCGGGGCGGATTGGTCTGCCGCGATAGAGGACCCTGTCGTCGTGAAAAAGGAACGGCGTGCCATCGACGCTTACACGCACGTCGCTTTCGATGCCGTCGGCACCGTGCTTGACGGCAAGGTCGAAGGCTTCGATCGTGTTGTCCGTTTCATACCCTGAGGCTCCCCGATGTGCCCAGATCAGCGGGCGGCCCATGCTCCAATCGGTCATCTGCACAGTATGGCACGTAGAGTGCCTCATGGGGCACAAGCGCCGCATTTTACCTAAGACGCAAAATCTACGTGTTTTGCATTCTAGCGACGTTTTTTGACGGCGCGACCACATCCTAATACTGTCCGCACCGAGTGGTAATACACAAAAATCGATAGGAGGTTCTACGATGGTTGAAGGACGAGGCTGGTTAGCTTTGCTGGTTTTTCTGGCGGCGGGTGCCATGCCGCTCTTTGCATCCGGACAGGACGAGGCGGACACACCGGTCACCTCGGACGGCAAGCGGCAAGTAACGATTAGCGTACTGGCCATGGCAAACGAGACCGAGAAGTGGCGTGCTCTAGCCGCGGACGAGGCGGTTGAGGACCTCAACGCCGAGCTGGAGGCGGAGGGCGCCGACGTGCGCGTAGTGGTTGAGTCCGAGTACACGTCGCCCGGTTGGAGCGACTACAAACGGCGCTACACCTTGGCGGCCGAAAACGGAACGGCACCGGACATCGTCGTGACCGGACACGAGGATATTCCCGCCTGGGCCTCCGCCGGATACATCTCCAAGATCGCCGATTCAGTCTCCGACGTTCAGGGTATGCACCCCAGCTTCGCCGACGTGTTTGACAGTCTGTGGAATAGCGCCTCCGTCGGTGGTGAGATCTGGGGCATCCCGCAAGATACGGAGGCACGTCCAATGTTCTTCAACAAAACCAAGCTTGCCGAGTTGGGGTGGTCCGAGGCGGAGATCGAGTCTCTGCCTGATCGGATTAGGACCGGTGAGTTCACCCTTAGCGACATGATCGCCACCGCGGAAGACGCCCAAGACGCCGGCGTGATCGAAGCCGAGCGCGGTTATTGGCATCGTCCTTCAAAAGGGGGTGACTTTATCCAATACTACTTTTCCCACGGCGGCAAGATCTACGATCCCGACGCGAACAAACTCATCATCGATCAAGGCGCGCTCGAGCGCTGGTACGGGTTTCAACGAAAAGTCGTCGAGCGCGGCGTTACACCGGACAACTTTATCGGGACCGATTGGAGCGTATGGCACGATACGGTTAGTCACGGAAACGCGTTGTTCTGGAATGGCGGCATTTGGCACTGGGCGGAGTGGGCCTCCGAGTACGTAGAGGACCTCGGAGGTCGTGACTATCTCGCTGAGAATGTCGGATACGCGCTGCAACCCGCCGGAGACGGCGGTGAAGCGGGGACACTCTCCCACCCCCTGGTTTATCTGGTCTCGAGCGACCGGGCGAGCGGAAACGAGAACACCGATCTCGCTGTACGGCTCCTGGCGCACATGACCACCGCCGAACTCAATACCAAGCACGCTGTGGAGAGTACCCACCTCGGTATCGTCCGCTCGCAATTGGACTACCCGGACTACGTCGACGACGAGTTCCTCTCCGACGTGACGTATATGCTCGATTATAACTATTACCAACCAAACCACCCGATGTACGGTATGTGGTTTGACATCGTCTGGAATGGCATGGTCGCCTCGGAGCAGGGGGAGAAAGACGCCGCGACGGCGGCGGAAGAAGTTGTGGAACAGCTCCGGTTCGAACTCGGCGACGATCTAATCGTACGCTGAACAGGTAATCCGTCGGGACTCCGTCGGTTCTGCCGACGGGGTCTCACGTCTATGGGGTTAGAATGAGCAACGAGACGGTAATCTCCGGTGGCATACAAAAAAGGCGGACGTCGAAGGCCTGGGTCGGATTTCTCGCCCCTGCGGCATTTCTCATTATCGCGTTTTTTCTGACCCCGGTCATCATAACCGTGACGCTCACCTTTACCAACATGTCCTCGATGACGGGGCTTTCACGGTGGGAGTGGGCCGGGTTTGTAAACTACGCGAAGATCGTGCGGAACCCGCAAACACCGCAGCATATCCTCACCACGATCAAGTACGTAGTCACGACACTCGTCTTTTTCAACGTGGGGCTAGGATTGATCATTGCGCTGATCACCACCCACCTTCCAAAGCGGTCCGGCATCGCGTTTCGCGCGATTTGGCTGCTGCCGCGGCTCACACCCTCGGTGGTATACATCATGATGTGGCGCATTATCGCCGCGGACGCCCCCTACGGGATTCTCAACCAGTTGATCATCGCGCCCCTCGGGTTTGAGACGACCAACTGGATACCGGAAGCGGCGTTTCTCTTCATAGTGTTGGTCAACGGCTTTATCGGGGCATCATTCAGCATGATCATCTTCACCTCGGCAATCGAGTCGATCCCCAGGGATATCATGGTTGCCTCCCTCGTGGACGGGGCGACGCTCCTGCAGCGCATTCGCTACGTCATCCTTCCCCAGTTGGTATGGCCACTGCTTTTCGTTACGGCGTATCAAACGTTGTCGCTTCTCACCTCGTACGAGCAGATCCTCCTGTTGACCGACGGTAACTTCGGCACGGAGGTATGGTCGCTCTGGGCCTATCACAGCGCCTTGAGCAACTACTGGGGCAATCTTCAGTACGCCTTCGGCGCGGCCTTGTCCACGATTCTGGTGATTATCGGTCTCGTGCTGTCGATAGTCTATTTCCGAGTGTTTCGGTTTCAGGAACTCGTCCGAGAGCCGCGAATCGACTAGAACAAGGATACCGCGATGGTACAGCGACGCTATTCAAAAATTGCGTTCTTCCTTCTCATGCTGGTCATATCCTCTCCGGTGATCGTCGGGTACGTATGGATAACGATTTCGAGTTTTGCCGAGCGCACGTTTGGCCTCGTCCCGGTGGGAAGCGACGGAACGGTCGGCGGATTAACGCTTTCGAATTGGATGTTCATGTTTGAGGACCCGCACATCTGGGGACTGGTCGGCAATACTTTGCTCATCGCCGGCGGATTGACCATTGGGGTCGTCACTGTCTCTGCGATGGGAGGCTACGCGCTCTCGCGGATCCGCTTTCCGGGACGGCGTGGGGTGCTTTCGCTGACGTTGATACTGCACGCGTTTCCGGGCATCACGCTGCTAATTGCACTTTTCTTCGTGTTGCGCTGGATCGCCGGTGTCCCGGTGATCGGGGCCGGACTGCCGCTTATCGGCGGGTTTGGGTACAACACCATCGGCGGCGTACTCCTGGTGAGCTTGACCCTCGATTTGCCTCTCGGGCTCTGGTTGATGAAAGGGTTTTTCGATAACGTCTCGTGGGATATCGAGCGATCGGCCCTGATTGACGGGTGTTCGCGGTTCCGGACGTGGTGGCAAATCATGCTCCCACAGATTCGGCCGGGGATTGCGGCGCTATCGACGTTCACGTTTATCTCGGGGTGGAACTCATTCTTGTTGCCCTACACGTTCATCCCCGATCAGGAGGCATCGGTTATCTCGGTCTATCTCAACGAATTGATCGGCGACACCTCGCCGGTCAACTACGGCCAGGTGGCGGCGGTGGGCCTCTTTCAGATGATCCCGGTATTGGTCTTTTTTGCCTTCACCCAACGATACCTGCTCAACATCTACAGCGCCGGTACGAAAGGTACCACGTAACAAGGGAGCGGTGATGACAGTTGAACTCAACGGTATTACGAAGAAGTTCGGGACGGTAACTGCCGTCGATACGGTAGATTTGCAGATGCGAGACGGCGAGTTCGTTGCCCTTCTCGGACCATCGGGATGCGGGAAGACCACCACGCTTCTGATGAACGCTGGGATATACGACCCGACCGAAGGAGAGATCCTCTTTGACGGGCGCCGGGTCAACCACCTCCCTCCGCGGCAACGCGATATCGGCATGGTGTTTCAGAGCTACGCCCTCTATCCGCACATGACGGCGTACCAAAACATCATCTTCTCCCAGGTGCTGCAAAGGCGCCCGAAGGGCGAGATGCAGAAAAAGGCGCAGGAGATCGCGGATATGCTCGGCATCGGGGAGTTGCTTGAGCGCAAACCGGCAGAGCTCTCAGGCGGGCAGCAACAGCGCGTTGCGCTCGGCCGCGCGCTCATCAAGGAACCGGGGTTGCTTCTTTTCGATGAGCCGCTATCCAACCTCGACGCCCGGTTGCGTATCCAGATGCGGGCAGAGATCAAACGGCTGCAGCACGAGCTCGGGATTACCAGCTTGTATGTTACCCACGATCAGATCGAAGCGATTACGATGGCGGACAGAATCGCGGTCATGAACAACGGAGTGCTCGAGGCATTCGGCACGCCGGCGGAGCTGCATGATCACCCACCGACGCGCTTCATTGCCGAGTTCATCGGGAACCCGCCGATGAATTTTGTAGCTATCGAACTGCGCTTGGAAAGCGGTACAGCGGCGGCTATATTCCCCGACGGCACCTCCATACCTATCGCGGGCAACCGAATACCGGTGACTGAGAGTGAGGTAGCGACCTTCGGAATACGGCCGGAACACGTAAAAATCGTCCCGGACGGTATCCCAGCGACGGTCAACCTGACGCAACCCATGGGTCGGGACGACCTAGTCTACTGCTCAGTGGGCGATATGGAGATAGGGCTTCTCACGGAACCGGAGCGCAATGTCCGCGTCGGCGATTCGATCGGCGTCAGCTTTGAAGCAGAAAAGGCCCATCTGTTTGACGGGGCCGGTCGAAGACTCTCGGGGCGGGATGAATAATGACAGGCGTACATACGGTTGCAACCTTCGCCGGGATAGATACGTACCATGTACAAGGCGTTGCTCGCCGCGATGATACCGTGTTTGTATCCACTACCGAGCGGCGGTCACGCTCGGGCTACCTGCTCAAAGCGGAGATAGGTTCCGGCCAGGCGCGGTTGCTACATGCTGTTCCGCTTGCCGAAGGTAACCGGATACATCCGGGAGGAATATTCCTTCAGGAGGATCGCCTACTCGTGCCGCTGGCACCCACGCGTAATCAAGGAGATACCTTCATCCTCGCGCTGGATCCCGCTACTTTGTCGAAGGAGCATCTCTTTACCGTTGCAACCCACATCGGTGCCGTTGCCTTCGATGGAGCCAACACGATCTTCGGCGCAGACTTCGACACCCGGCGGCTGTTCGTCTGGGACGTCGCAGGACGGGAGAGGGCGGTCATTCCCAATCCAACGACGATCGCCTATCAGGATATGGAGTGGTACCGAGAGCGGTTGTACTGCTCCGGGGTTGAGAAACGCGATCGGTCGCTCGGGAGGGTAGACGTATTCGCCTACGACGATGCCTCGCGCACCATTGTGTTGGAACGCAGCGTTGTGCTCCCGCGGATCGCCCCGCGAACAAACCTCGGTCGCGAGGGGATGACTATCTACAACGGCTCTTTCTTTTTCTTGCCGGAAGATGATGAGCAAACAACACTGTATCGGATAGAGACATCTCCTTGACGCAGCCTACCGTTGCGGCCGGCATCAAGAGATGCCGGCGAACGATCCTGCAGGCTTCCTCGTTGTGCGTATGGACGGATGCACGTCCTGTTTCGGCGCCCCTGTGACCCGATATACCGTGTAACTCCAATGCGACACAAGCTGACGAAACTGGTCCCCGCGATCCGCAAAAAACCGATCGGCGAGGCGAGTCGTGCCGTTCTTTGACGGGATCGTGACGACGTAGTCGTAATCGCAGAGCCGGCCGTACCGGTGCTTTCCCACGGAACTCCGCGTAAACTCGTCTTTTATGAGTGCAAGAACTTTCGTTCCCGGCACATCGTAAAGGATCGCTTCCTTTATGGCGGCTTCCTTGGAGTTGGAAACGTACAACCCACCATCGGTGACTGTGTTGGTCGACTGGATCACATAATCTACCGGCAAATCCGCAAGCGCTTCCGTGTTTTCGGTTAATGCGATGTATCTCATCCAGTCAACGCGTCCGCCCACCGCATAGAACTCGACACTACCGACAGTTGGCAACGCGGACCGGATCTTTTCCTGAACCGCCAGGTTATGCGAATAGACGTGGTACATACCGGCCTCAGCGGTAGCTTTGTGTACCAGGGCCTCCGCCACGGTTGCCGGCAGACTGCCCGAGCCGAGGTACAGCGAAACGGGCGCCGAAGCGTCTATCTCGATGTTACGGATCAGATCGAGCACCCCGGAAGCTATCCTGATCTTCTGATTTGCCAGCAGGTGGTGCGCCTGGTGGAAACTGTCTACCTCGCGATAGATAGCCAGGACGATCGAGTCGGGATCTTCACCATTGTCAACTCTTTCAAACAAATGCGTGCCCGTCTCACGCTCGTACCGGTGGATCTGCGTGACAATCCACCAGTCATTTTGATACGTCGTCTCATACGTCTCGCTCAGCTTCTGGCGGAGCTCGGAAACGGGAATCCGTATATCATGAATGGAATCGACGGAAGTCCGTTCATACCGTTGGGAAAAGACAGCGAACAAGAATCGGACTAGCTCGTCGCGCTTTATGCGCCGGCGTTTGCTTTGTTTCATCGACATCTCGCAACACCTTCCACAGCTTACCCGTTGCAATACAGTGAAACGCGACAATTAGGATCATATTAAAAGATGAAAAAAATTAGAAAACAAACGTGGAAAGATCCCCGGAGAAGATTACACGCCCATGATCCGCTCCGCGAACAAGGAGCTGTGGGAGAAGAAGCGATTGTCCTGACCGGAGAGCCTGGCTCGTGATTGCAGCCTTCTTCAAGGCCGATGTCGTGAGCGCGGTGGTGACCTTCATCCTCTACGGGCTCTACCTCATGCGCCTCGGCGATTACCAGCGCGCCCCAGTCCACCTGAGCCGCGCCATGCCGCGCACCCACGATCGCTTGAGCACCCACTTCTTGGCCGCGGCAAACGCGGCCACGAGCTCGCCCGGGACATCAAGCTGGGCAAAGCACAGAAGCGCCGCGGGGCGGTGAGCCGCACGGTCGGTGAGCATGTAAGCCGTCTGAGCCGTGAGGAGTGGGAGGCGCTTCGGCGGCAGTTTCGGGGGGCGGAGGAGTAGAAGAGACCGCGGGGAGCTCAACGGTTACGCGCGCGCGGTTCGTGGAGATGATTGGCTGAGCGAAGCTGTGCCGCGAGCTCATCGACTATCTGCGTGGCGGGGCTGTCATTCGGAGAGCAGCCACTCCCACACGATCATGTGCCGTATGCCGTTTCGCTCGGACGGGAAGTATCGATCGAGGGAGAGAACCAGTTTCGGATAACTGTCCGGTATCGCCTCCAGGTTTCCGAACTCGCGCTCGGTGGTCTGCTCATCTTTGAGGAGATAGGCAACCTGCACGTAGAGCCGTGAGGAATGCGGGCCGGCGGTGCGCTCGGCAACGAAGTCGATCTCCGCATCACCTAACACCCCTACGGACACCGTGTAGCCGCGGCGGCGCAACTCGAGATACACCACGGCCTCGAGGAGTCCGCCGATATCCGAGTCCCGATACCCGAACAACCCGTGCCGAAGACCGATGTCGGTCGGATAGTACTTATCGACATACTCGAGATGTCGCTTGCCTTTCAGGCGATATCGCCCGACCCGATGAACGAGTAACGCGTCCGTGAGGTGCTCGAGGTACTTGACAACAGTGTCCACGGTAACCCCGATACCCTGGGCACGAAACGCCCCCTCGATCCGTCGTGACGAAACGAGTCTGCCGACGTTGTCGTAGACGAAGGCGAGAATTCGCTCGAGGTGGCGGACCTCACGGATGGCATGTCGGCGTACTACGTCTTTGAGAACGACCGTGCTGAGAATGGCCTCGAGGTACGGGAAGATGTGCTCGTCGGTGAGCTCGAGGCCATGGATTCCGGGCATGCCCCCGTAGCGCAGATAGCGCCGGAACTCCTCCTCTGTGTTCGCGCCCGGGCTGTCGCCGAACGCCTGTCGAAACGAGAGGAACTCCCCGAAACTGAGGGGGTACATCGGAATCTCGACGAACCGACCGGAGAGTAGCGTCGCAAGCTCGCCCGCGAGGAGCTGCGAGTTAGACCCGCTGATCACGATGTCGGCGAGCCCCTCGGCAAAGTAGGAGTTCACGGCCCTCTCCCACTCCTCGATCTCCTGCACTTCGTCGATGAAGAGCCAACGGGGCCCATCAACCCCGGTCAGCCGAGGCCGCACCTCCTCGTCCAGTTCGCGATAGGTCCGAATGTGGTCCCACTGCAACAGATCCTTGTTTATCGAGACGATGTTCGCCTCCGGAACCCCGTACGCTATGAGGTCTTCCCTGATCTGAGCGAGAAAAGTGCTCTTTCCCACCCGGCGCATACCGGTGACGATTTTTACTACCGGCTTTCCGAGATAGCGATTCATGCGGTCGTCGTATACGCTCCGGCGGACCATTTTGTCGAGTATAACCGACACATCTTGAGTTGTCACTAGTTTTGTCGATTATGCTTGGCAACTTTTGGATCTACTGTACGTCAACTTTCGCATGCCCGTTGCCGTATACGTGAGGGACACGCCAACGGGTATCTGATCACCGGCCCTGTCAGCCCCGGGTGTCACGGGCCAGAACCTTCATCAGCCCGACATTGACATAGATCTTCTCCCTTCCGATCTTCCGGCTTTCAAGCAGACCGATCTCCTCGAGGGATTGCAGGTAGCGAGATGCCGCTTTTCGTTCCACACCCAGAGCACTCACCACGAACTCGATCTTCGAATAGGGATGCACAAAGAGCGTCTCTACCAGCTCCCTGGAGTAGATGCGTGGCAGGGAAGCTCTCACTTCCTCTACCGTTCGGTCGAGCTCCAGGCGTATCTCGTGTACCCTGCCGATAGCATCCAGCGATGCGGCCCGAATTGCATCGAGCATGAACAGGACCCACTGCTCCCACTCGCCTGCAGCTGTTACGCCTCTGAGGAAGCGGTAGTACTCGTCCCTGTGCTCAATGATGTAGGAGCTCGGGTAGAGGATGGGGATGTCGAGGTAGCCTTTCAATATGAGGTAGAGCACGTTCAATATCCGTCCGGTACGCCCGTTCCCGTCGAGGAAGGGATGAATACTCTCGAACTGATAGTGGAGGACAGTCATATCGGCGAGCGTGTTCGCCTGCCCGTTGTAGAACTCGGCAAGATTCGACAGCAGTCTGCGGATGACATCCGGGTCTTGCGGGGGCGTATAGACGACCTCACCGCTGCGGTCATTCACAAGGGCTGTGCCGGGCATTGCGCGAAGGCCGGCGTCATTGCCGACGATTTCGGCCTGAATCTCTGCGATGTGATTGACGGATAGGAAGCTGTGCTCGCGGATCAGAGACTCCCCTGCGCGTAGTGCGGACCGGTACCGCATCACTTCCTTCGTTGCGGGATCTGCAGCAGCGGATGAGTCGGCCGCGACCGCGCGATACAGCCTGTCATGCGTGGTGATGATGTTTTCTATCTCGGAGCTGTCCTTCGCCTCCCTCAGGGCGATGGCGTTAATGAGAATTGACTGATTGGGTATGATGTTCGCAACGCCCTTGAGCTCGGCCAGCGCCTGGCGGGCATCCGCCTCTCTGCGCAGAACGGGCACTGTTTCCGCAACGTGCGAGGGCGGCGGCAGCGGCGGCAACGCATCGTATGGGACAGTTGGCTGGAAGGCCGGTGCATACGCAGTCATACATGTACCATTATACGCTTTTGTAGTACATATTACAAGCATATGTACCACAACAGGCCGGTTCTGTCGCCTGTTGCCAACGGTGTCAGCTCCGATCGTGCTACTGCACGTGAAACCCGTAGCCGTGGTACTCCAGGAAGGCGGCGCTGAAGGTGGCAAAGTCGTCACAGTCGCCGCCGCCGTAGTACATGAACTCCGCGGGGCCGAGGACGCGATCGTTGTGCTGGTAGCGGTAGGTCTCAAAAACGGTCTGCTGGAAGGTTTCTATCTCGCCCCAGTCGTTGACACCGTCGCGGTTGGCGTCGAAGCCGTCGAAGTAGCGGCGGAGCCGCGGGTCGGTGCGCCACCCGCGGCCGTTTCGGTCGGAGACGGTATCGCGGTTGTATTCCGGAGTCCCGGGCACGCGGTAGACCGCCATGGCCTCCCTCCACGCCGCGCGGGCCTCTGCAAGGTCGCGGGCATAGTCGCCGCTTGCCACGTACTCGTCCCAGGCCCGCCGCCAGCGCTCGAGCTCGGCCATCGCCTCGGCCATCGTCCGCCGGTACTCAGCGATTGCCCCGCGGGCGGCGGCCCTGGCCTCCCCCAGGGTCTCGAACGGACCGCCGGCAGCGACGGTTGTCATGTATTCGCCGGTGCGGGCGTTCTGAAGGATGGACACGAACTCGACGCTATCCACGTGCTCCCATTCGAAGGGGTCGAAGGCGTGGGCGGCAGGCGCGGTGACCAGAGCGAGCAAGAGGCAGAGCGGCAGCACAAAGGCGGCGCCGGCCGGCCGCCACCCACGGCGGCAGGCTGTGCGTGGCGGTGAGTCCGCTCGGCATTCTCGTTCGCGCAGTGACATCATCATGTAGACGAGGTTGCAAGTGTTGTGCCAGGCCGATGAAGGCGGGTGGGAACGTGCCATACCAGGGCCGCGCCCGGGGGGAGCGCCCGCCGCGGGCCGCGCGGGTGGAACGTCGGTTACGGTGAGCGGAACGGAGGTTTTGCGGAGATTTGCAGAGGATCACTCGCCGATGAGAAAAAGGGGAGACGCGGGGCCATAGTGCTCTGTGGTGTAGGGATCTATCTGCTGTGATGCTGTGCCGCTCTGTCGTGTGGGGCTCAGGCGGCACCTTTGGAGGGTGTCAATCCCGTATGGTCGGGTGTTGCGGTCCCGAAAAACCGGGCTACGTCCCGTCGCCGGGTCGTTCGCGCTTGCCCCCCTGTCTCCCGTGATTACGTTATGTGTGAACCGGCCTCGCCGTGCCGATCGGGTTCGTCGGTAAAGTCGACGGCAACCCGGTAGCTCGCCTCCCGCAGAGCGCGGTTCAGTCGACGGAACTCTTCCCGCGCCTCCTGCAACTGCCGGCGGGCATCGCCGAAGGTCACATCCGGCGCCTCCTCGATGTCGCGGTCTTCCTTGTGCAGAACCCGAACACCGGCGCTGCGGACCAGCTGACTGCTCAGCTCGCCGACTCGCGTGTTCGCCGCCTTGCGCAGTTCGAGCGCCTCGGCCAGTGTGACCTCCTCACCGCCGAGATGCACGGTGTTGGTGAAGTTGGCGGCCTGGATGGCGGCGTTCAGTTTGTGGCGCTTGTGCTCGCGGGTGCGAATCTCCCGCCGCAACTCGGTGGGATCAACCCCGCCGGCCGGCCGGTAGGTGCCACCGTCGCCCCGCTCCAGGAACGATGTTCGCGAGGAGTTGCGCGATTCCGGCAGGCACTTGCGCAGCGTCTCTATCTGCGCATCATACTCAGACCGTAACTCAAGCGCCTCGTAGATCAGCAATTTCTTATCACTGTCCGGCATCACTTTCCCCCTCTCCGCACGGTTTCGAGGCCCGACGACTCCATAGTATATGAAAGGAAACGGTAGAGGACAACGGGCGAACGGGCCGCTTCGTGCCGGGCGCGTTTGTCCCACTATTCGTTAGAATCATATCCCGCGGCCAGTAATCCTCAATGTGCCACAGGTCGTCCGAGGTGCCGCCTCCGTCGCCGGCCCTCGCCGCTTGACCGATGCGTCTACTTGGCATAAAACTGACTCATGAGGTGGTTCTATGAGTCAAATAACGATCCGCAACCTCTCTCCTGAACTGGAGCATGTCATTCGACGGACCGCGATGGAACAGCACATCAGCCTGAACGAGGCTGTGCAGCATTTGTTGGAGCAGGCAACCGGCCTGGATGACAGCAGCGGTCGCAAACGCAATCTGCGTGAGTTGGCGGGCAGCTGGAACGCTACGGAAGCCCGGGAATTTGAGCAAACCCAGGAGGATAATTCGCGTATCGATCCGAAGCTCTGTGCAGATGCCGCCGTTCTCACCCGCGACAGCCATTTCGACTACGTTTTCGGCCTCCTGACGGTCGGCTTTTAGTGCCGCTCCCGCGCACGCAGGTACTGCTACATCCTTTCACGAATGAACCGTTACGATTGAGACTCGACCGACGAAGCGCGGCTCTTCTGCAGGAGTACCTCGGCGGGAATCCCGAGTTCGCGATGCAGAGCGCGGATCATGGAAAGAGAGAACCTCCGTTTTCGAGACAGCACCTCCGACACCTTCGATCTGCTTCCGATCAAGGGAATGAGGTCTTTCTGCGTAAGCCCCTGCTGCTCCATGCGGAACTTCAGTGCTTCCACCGGATCGGGAAGATCTACCGCGTAGTGTTCGTCCTCGTAGTCCTCTAACAGAACCACAAGAACGTCTCTGAGGTCTGCCTCCTCGGTTCCCTCTTCCGCGTCGAAGAGCGCATCGAGTTGTTCGAGCGCTCGCTCGTAGTCGCTATCACTTCGTATTGGTTTGATGGCCGTCATGTAGCTCATATCG
>CAZVXU010000011.1:0-33434 GCA_964631585.1 uncultured Spirochaetaceae bacterium
GCAGCACCGAGGCGGGCGGCTACGGCCTGCGCGCGCAGTGGAGTGACGACTTTCACCATGCGGTACACGCCCTGGTTACCGGAGAGCGATGGGGCTACTACAGAGGCTTCGGCCCGCTTAGCATGGTGGCGTACGCGCTCGAGCGGAACTACGTCTTCGACGGCGTCTATCAGAGCTCCCGCGGGTGCCGCCACGGACGCCCTGCCGCGGACCTGCCGGCAGACCGGTTTCTCGGCTACATTCAGAATCATGACCAGGTAGGGAACAGGGCCCGGGGGGAGCGCCTGTCGCATATCGCCGGCGTAGAGGCGCAGAAGGTCGCCGCCGCCGTCTACCTGTTCTCCCCCTTCGTGCCAATGCTCTTCCAGGGCGAAGAGTGGGCTGCCTCGACCCCGTTTCTCTACTTTACCGATCATCAGGAACCTGACCTCGGTCAGGCGGTTCGCGAAGGGCGTCAGCGCGAGTTCAGTTTTCAGTCGTCAGAAGTGCCGGATCCGCAGTCGCCCGAGACTGCCGCCGCCTCGGTGCTGCGATGGAGCGAGCGCGAAAGCGCACCGCATGCCGAGATGCTCGCCTGGTACCGCTCCCTGATAACGCTGCGACGCGCCCGACCCGAGCTTGCGGCAGGCCGTAGGGATGACATGGTGGTGGAGTTTGACGAGGATGCGGCGACGCTCTCGGTCCGCAGGGGCCGCCTGAGCCTTTATTGCAATTTTTCGCGGTCCTCACGGACTTTTTCGGGAGTTGAGGGCGCCAAGTTTCTGGCCGGGTCGAGCTCCGACGTCGAGTTGAAACAGGACGGGTCGCTGAGCCTTCCGGGACTCAGCGCGGCGGTGCTCGGACCGTCGGCCTGAGCCTCTGCGACACTCGGACCACCGGCCTGAGCTGCCCTGCCGGTCCGGCGGCCCGTCATGCGCTTGCGATGCGGTTTCGTCCGTTTCGTTTGGCGCTGTAGAGGGCCTCGTCCGCGGCCTTGAGAACCTCCTCCGGGGTGCGTTTCGCGCCGTTTCGGCCGGCAAGACCGAGGCTCACGGTAACCGACAGCGGCGTGTGCTTTCGCTTCGCTCCGGCCCGCGCCTCTTTCGGAGGAGGCGTCTCCGGCCGGTCGCGACTGCGGAGGGTGAATCGGGCGGCATCGATGCGCCTTCTCAGCTCCTCGAGCACCTCCTCCACCTCGGCCGTTGAGCGCCGGGGAAAGAGAATGGTGAACTCTTCTCCGCCGTAGCGAAAGGCGTGTCCACCACCGCCCACTCGTGCGAGGTGGCCGGCGACCATGCGAAGCACCTGATCACCCACGTTGTGTCCGTAGGTGTCGTTGAATGTCTTGAAGTAGTCGATGTCCGCAATCGCAATCGCGTAGCGGCTGCCGAGTTTCGCAAGCTCGTTCTCGAAGGCGCGACGACCGGGGAGCCCCGTCAGGTTGTCGCGAAAAGCCATGCTATGCGAGCTCTCGAGAACGTAGGAGAGCAGAATGAGCGCGGCGCCGGCAGCATAGACCGTGAAGACTCTCGGCGCGGCGGGCAGTAGCATGGGCATGGTGAGGGTGACGGTCGCCCAGAAGAAACCCGCGTCCTCGGCTCTCGTATGTCTCAGGTACGCGATGAGAAACGCCGCCGTCGCCAGAAGGAATACGAGCAAGGCAGGCTGTGGCATCCTGGTCCACTCGAAAAACCGGGTCGGCACGATATCCACCGCAACGTACTGATAGAGCAATCGTGGCATTTGCCACAGTACCAGCGCTACAGCGGCGGCCTGCACGGCGAGCGCGCCCAGGCGAATGAGGCCGAACCGTGTGAGCACACCTCGCTCGCGGCTCACGGACATGGCAAGGAAGTTGAGCGGCGGAAGGGTCGAGACCGCAGCGATCGCGGCTGCCTGCGTCCAGAAGCCGCCTCCGCTGAACGCATGGACCCAGAAGCGGTCTGCGCACACGATGAGGAGAAGGGCAAAGGCCGTCCGGCTCTGATTGAAGCGCCACGCAAGAATCAGGCCGGCGCCGACCGCAGCGAGCAGTACCAGCGTCGCAGCGAACCCGAGAGCCTCACTCGTGCCGGCATAAGCCCCGATGAGCATCGCAGCCGCGGCTATGGGTGCTCCCGGGACGAGAAACAAGCGCAGCGCGTGGAGCGCCCTTGACGACATAACCTCCATGTTAGCCCCGGAAGCAGAGAAAGCCAAGCCCAAAACGATGTCTGAAACGGTGGCCGGGCCGGAGTCGGTGTGTCAACGGTTCAACGGGTTCAGTGGCACTGGTGGTCGTGGTCGTAATCATGGTCGTGACCACCGGCACCGTGGTGACCGGCGCAGGCCTGCTCGACGCCGCACTCCTGTGCGCCGCCGGTGACGATTTCCTGCAAGGCTTGTGCCGGTGTAGCGGCTCCGCTGAGAAAGACACGGATGCCTGCTTCGTTGAGACGGGCAAGCGCACGACGGCCCATTCCCCCGCAGGCCACCGCGTGTACTCCGCGTTCCACGAGATCGGCGGCCGGCGCGCAGTTGCCGTGGCCGTGTTCCTTGTTCGAATTGTCGACCACCGTGATCGCCTCAGTGTCTGTGTCGATGATCGTGAGGTAGGGTGCACTGCCGAAGTGCCCGTATACGGTGTCGTTGAGGCCCGAGGGGCCCGCTGTCGGAATGCAAATGTTCATCTTTACTCCTTCTGTGTTTGGGGATTGCGGTCGCCGAGGCTCCCGGCGCCGAGGCTGCGGGAACCGAAAGCCTCGGCAGGGTCCGCACAGGAGCCGAGCGCCGCTGCGGCGCGAGGCTCGACGACCACGGCCTGGTTTGCGATGAGCGCCTCGACAAGCTTCCGTCTGCCGCGCGCGAGAAGCCGCTGTACCGTTCCGCGGGAGACCGCCATATGCACCCCGGCCTCGCTCTGATCGAGTCCCTCGACGTCACAGAGGCGCATGGCTTCGAGCTCGTCGAGTCCCAGACGGACTGTCTCGAGCTCGGACAGGGGGATGGCCGCCGGCTTGAATACCCGGTTCCCGTCGAGTCGGCGACATTTGCGGCGTTTCGGACATCGTGACAACTGCGGCTCCTTTGTGTGCATATGCACAGTAACATCTTTATCCGTCCCAGTCAATAGATGATGCGTCACGGTGACGCGTCGAGGTGACGAGTTGAGGCAGGAAGCGTATACTGCGCCGGACACGGCGGCAGCGGAAAAGGGCGGTACGACATGGCAGCACGGCTTTCTCCTGCAGAGCTCTCTCCACCGGCGCGCGATTTCTTTCTCACCGCCGAGGACCTCTCGAGTCGGCGACGGTCCGCCGCAGCCGGTGGTGTCGCTTCAGCGATGACATCGTATTTCGGCACTCATGTGGAGGATGCGACGAAACTGGCCGATGCATGCCGGCGCGCCCGTCTTCTACGCCGGGGGCCCCGCGGCTGTCTCCTTCCGACCCGGCGCGGCCGCCGCTACCTCGAGACTGCGGTCGAGGAATACTACCTCGAACGGGGCCTCGTGGAGAGCGCAGCGAGTCCCGCATTTCGCGACCTCTGTCGGGCGCGGCAGGGTCTCGACATCGTGCAGCACGGCTCACTGACCGCCGGCCAGCTCGATGCCACTATGAACCGTCTGCGTGCGATCGGCCCCGGGCGGATTCTCGATCTCGGATGCGGTATGGGAGAGCTCGGTGAGTTTGTCGCCGGTCGCGCGGGCGCGCGCCTTGTCGGTGTCGACCGTGCACGCTCAGCGATTTCGCTTGCAGGGGACAGAGGCACCGCCGATACCGCCTTCATTCATGCCGACATGGAGGCCTACGCTTCCGTTGCGCCCCGGGGCAGCGCCGACGTGGTGCTGTCTATCGACGCCCTCTACTGGGTCGAGGATCTCATGTCCTTTCTCGGAGACGTCTTCGAGATTCTGAGTCCCGGCGGTTGTTTTATGTGCATCCTGAGTGAGTTCGAGGAGGGGCGCGGCAAGGGCAGGACGCTTTCTCCGCAAGACCTGGAAATCGGTGCAGCCCTCGAAGTCGTCGCAGAGGAACGGGGCGACCTGCGTGTGGAAACGGAGGATTTCACCGACGAGGAGCGGTCCCTGTGGCTCAAGAGTCTCGACCTGTGGGATGAATGGAAGGACTCCTTCGCTGCCGAAGGACGGGCCTACCTGCTGCGGAACATCGTGCGGGAGGCGGAGTACCTCGAGGGGACAATGCGGCAGGGGCGGGGAGCGCGCGGTCTCTTCGCCGCCTACCGCGAGGGCGCGGCGCCGATGTCGGAGCGGTAGTACATACCGGTGAACGACAGTCGCTCCATGTCACGGTATGCTGCATCACGGGCTTCCTGCGCCGTCTTTCCCATGCCGCAGACCGAAAGCACCCGCCCGCCGGTGGTTACAAGCTTCTCTCCCTCGGCGCGCACTCCGGCCATGAACACCGGGCTCTCGCAGTCCTCGATGCCTCGAATCTCGTACCCGACCTCGTACGCACCCGGGTAGCCACCGGAGGTCGCAACCACGACGCAGCCGGCACCGTTTACGCCGGGAGGCGGGATCTCGGCGAGCCGACCCGTGGCGGTGGCGAGTGCAAGCTCGGCGAGGTCGGTGTCGATGAGGGGGAGGACGGCCTGGGCTTCGGGGTCGCCGAGGCGGACGTTGTACTCGAGAACGAACGGTCCCTCGGTTGTAACCATGAGGCCGAAGTACAGCACGCCGCGGTAGTCGAGGCCGTCCTCGCGGATACCCGTGCACGTGGGCTCGAGAATTCTCTTCCGAAAGTGCTCGTGCAGCTGCGCATCGAATTGCGGGTGCGGACAAATCACGCCCATGCCGCCGGTATTGGGGCCGGTGTTGCCCTCACCCACGGGTTTGTGATCCTGCGACGACGGAAGCTCGTAGACAGTGCCTCCGTCGGTAAATGCGAGAATAGTTACTTCGTAGCCTTCGAGACAGTTCTCGATCACCATGCTGCGGCCGGCATGTCCGAGGGTGCGGTCCACCATGAAGGCGTGCACCGTCTCGCGGGCAGTGGCGCGATCCCGGCAGACGACAACACCCTTTCCCGCGGCCAGTCCGTCCGCCTTGAGCACGACCGGCGGTTTCAGTCGGTCCACGGCATCCATAGCCTCCTGTGGCGTATGGGCCACCTCGTAGGCCGCCGTGGGAATAGCATGTCGGCTCATGAACTCCTTTGCGGCTGCCTTGCTCCCTTCGAGGGCGGCTGCGGCGCGGGTGGGTCCGAGGCAGGGAATCGCCTCCGCGCGCAGGGCATCGGCAAGGCCGTTTACCAGCGGCTCTTCAGGACCGACGAAGACGAGGTCGACCTCACGTTCGAGGGCGGCCGAAACGATCTCTTCGTTGGTGCGTGCATCGATATTCGTACATCGAGGAACCGTGGCGGTCCCCGCGTTCCCGGGCGCGCAAAACACGCGCGGATTGTGCCGGCTGCGGGCCAGCTTCCACGCCACGGCGTGCTCACGACCGCCCGAGCCGACAACGAGTATGTTCACGCGCGCCTCCCCTGTTCCTGCTGTTTCCCGGGATCCGTGCTCCCGGTAAGCCCGAGCCTCGCAGCAAGCGTTTTCAGTCCGTCGATGAGGGTTTCATGCTCGACAGACCGCACGCGATCGGCGAGCGATTCCGGGGTGTCACCGTCCTCCACCGGAACGCGGGTCTGAACGAGGACGGGGCCGGTATCGGTTCCCTCATCGACGATATGCACCGAGCAGCCTGTTTCCTCTCGGCCCGACTCGAGCACCGCCTGGTGGACGTGCATGCCGTACATGCCGTGACCACCGAAATCCGGCAGAAGGGCGGGATGGATATTGATGATTCGTCCCCGAAATCGCTCGAGAATGTCTCCCCGGAGGATAGACAGAAAACCTGCGAGCACGATGATATCCACATCCGGCGGGAGTGCGGCAAGAATATGATCGGAGAGCGATGTGCCGTATCGGGAGCGTGAGACGACCTCCGCGGGAATCCCCGCTGCCCGAGCCCGCTCCAGGGCGTATGCCTCCGACCGATCACTTATCACCTTGACGATGCGACAGTTGACGGTGCCGTGCGCTGCGGCGTCTATGAGCGCCTGTAGATTCGTGCCCGATCCGGATACGAGGACGGCTACGCTATACACACGCCCTCTCCGTCGTCGACCCGGCCGATGACACGGGCGCTGAGACCTGCGGCGGCGAGATGCTCGGTGGCCGCTACGGCCTTTTCGGGATCGACGGCGAGTACCATGCCGGTACCCATGTTGAAGGTCCGAAACATCTCCTCCTCGGCGACGCCGCCTGCTGCGATGGCATCGAAGACCGTTTGACGTGGTAGCGCCGCTCTGTCGATGTCGTAGCGGAAACTGCGCCGCGCCATCCGGGGCACGTTCTCGTAGAGACCGCCGCCGGTGATATGCGCGATGCCGTGCACGGATAGCGTCCCGATAAGCGAAAGCACCGGCCCGACATAGAGGAGAGTCGGCTCGAGAAGGGCGTCGCCGAGGCGACGGCCGCCGATGTCCTCGTCCCAGTCCAGATCGAGTGCCCGTATGAGCGAGAACCCGTTGCTGTGTACACCGTTGGAGTCGATTCCGATAAGTGTGTCACCGGACCCCACGGACGACCCGTCGATGAGCTGATCCGCCTCCGCGATGCCGACGATGAAGCCGGCCACGTCGTAGCTCCCCTCGGCGTACATCCCGGGCATTTCGGCCGTCTCGCCTCCGGAGAGGCTGCAGCCTATCTCGTTACATGCGTCTATCATGCCGGAAACGATTTCCGCGGCGACATCGGCGTCGAGAGATCCGCAGGCGAGGTAATCGAGAAAATACAGGGGCCTAGCACCGTGGCAGAGAATGTCGTTGGCGCACATGGCAACGCAGTCTCGGCCGATGTCACGATACCGTCCGGCGGCAAGCGCGGGCTCGAGCTTGGTTCCGACACCGTCGGTTGAGGACACGAGGACCGGCCGCTGCATCGGCGGGAGCTCGAAAAACGCACCGAAGGCGCCAATCTCGGCGGCGCCGCCGCCACGCCCCCGAACGCCGGCACCCCGACCAGCGGCCGCTCGGGCTTTCTCGCGAATGAGCGCAACAAGCCGCGCGGCCTCGTCGATGTCGACCCCCGACTCACGATACGTCGCCATGGCTATCGTCGCTCCATCGCCAGCTTCTCCTCTTCCAGAGGGGCGGCGACGGGATACACGCCCGTAAAGCACCCCGTGCAGAATGTGCGCTGCGTTCCAAGGGACTCCAGCAGTCCTTCCACCGACAGGAAGGACAGGCTGTCGGCCCCCACCATGTCGCGGATATCCTCCACGCCCTGGTTTGCGGCAAGCTCCCGTCGCGACGGGGTGTCGATACCGAAATAGCAGGGGAAATAGACGGGCGGCGAGGCGACCCGAAAGTGCACCTCCGTAGCCCCCGCGTCCTTGAGCATCGCGACCAGGCGTCTCGATGTCGTGCCCCGGACGATGGAGTCGTCGATGAGGATCACCCGTTTTCCGCGGACATTTCCGGCAAGCACGTTCAGCTTCACGCTCACCGCCCGCTCTCTCAGCTTCTGCGAAGGGGCGATGAAGGAACGGCCCACGTACTTGTTCTTGATAAGCGCCATGCCGAAGGGGATGCCCGAGGCTTCGGCGTAGCCGAGAGCGGCGACCACGCCCGAATCGGGGACCCCTGCCACGAGGTCGGCCTCCACGGGCGCCTCGGTGAAAAGCTGTGCGCCGGCACGGCGCCGGGTCTCATATACGTCGGCCCCGTCGATCGTCGAGTCGGGGCGGGCAAAGTAAATGAACTCGAACGAGCAGGTCCGAAGCGACGTGCGCTCGGAGTTCTTCACCGACTGTATGCCCTCATCGTCTATGATGACGATTTCGCCGGGCTCGACATCCCGTACGAGGTCCGCGCCGACCGCGTCGAGGGAGCAGCTCTCCGAGGCCATGACATACCCGTTGTCGAGCGATCCTATGCACAGGGGGCGGATGCCGTTGGGATCGCGCACGCCGACCAGGCCCTCCTGGGTGAGGATCACCAGCGAAAAGGCGCCCTGTACCGTTCGCATCGTGTCCGACAGCGCACGGCGAAGCCCGTACCGGGATCCGCGGGCGAGCAGATTCAGAATGACCTCCGAGTCGCTCGAGGTCTGGAACATGACACCGGAGTCCTCGAGCAGTTCGCGGATGACGGGGGCGTTCACGAGATTGCCGTTATGCGCAATCGCGAGGGGGCCGAGGCGCGACTGTCCGACCAGGGGCTGGGCGTTGACAAGAGAATTGCCGCCGCGCGTTGAGTAGCGCACGTGCCCGACAGCGGCGTGGCCGCGGAGCCCGTCGAGCACCTCGTCGGAGAAGACCTCGGCGACGAGGCCGAGCTGCTTGTGTACCTGGTACTCATCTCCGTCGTCGAGCACCATGCCGGCGCTCTCCTGTCCGCGATGTTGCTGTGAGTACAGCCCGTAGTAGACGATGCGCGAGAGCTGCGCGCGGCGCTCTTCGTCGGCGTCGGCGAAATAGGCACCGAAAACCCCGCACTCCTCGGCGAAATGATCTGTCGCAGAATCATACGTGGGCATATCGTTACCTCTCGAGTCGCGCGAGCACTTCCCGGTACCCCTCGATCACCCGACCGAGATCCTGCCTGAAGCGATCCTTGTCCATCTTTTCTCCGGTCTCCAGGTCCCAGAACCGGCAGGTGTCGGGACTCACCTCGTCGGCAAGCAGCAGCTCACCGGAGTCATCGACGCCGAACTCGAGTTTGAAGTCGATGAGCTCTATGCCCGCTTCCCGAAACAGTGTGCCGAGAAGCTCGTTGACCTTTCGCGTTATCGCGTAGATCTCCTCGAGCTGTTCGAAGGTCGTCAGGCCGATACCGACGGCATGATAGTCGTTGATGAGCGGGTCACCGAGCTCGTCGTTTTTGTAGCTGAGCTCCAGAACCGTCGTGGACAGAGCAGTGCCCTCGGCAAGCCTCAGACGCCGGGCCATGCTTCCCGCCGCGCGGTTTCGCACGATCACCTCGAGCGGGATGATGGTCACCCGTCGGCAGAGTTGCTCCCGCTCGGAGAGCTTCTCGATGAAGTGCGTCCGCACCCCGTGCTCCTCGAGAAAGGCCAGGAGCAGGGAGGAAATGCGGTTGTTGAGCACTCCCTTGTCTCTGATCTGGTCGTGTTTCTGTCCGTTAAAGGCGGTGGCATCGTCCTTGTAGCGTATGACGATGCGGGACGGGTCCCCGGAGTCGAGGACCTCTTTCGCCTTCCCCTCGTAGAGTACCGTGCTCATGTCGAGCCTCCTTGCGCATACCGTGCAAGCGGCTATAGGCGAAACACTCTGCCAGGGTGAGGCACATGGTGAGAGTCATTCCACCCATAGTAGGAGGATTTTCGGCCCTCCTGTAGATACTCCCGAACCGTATTATCGGGATTATATGGATGCACGCGTTCGGCGCGAGCTACGCAAAATAGCGCACGCCGCTTTCAAAGATCCCCATGTCTCCCGTTTCCGGGAAGTTTTTGTAGAGGCCCGGACGAATGCGCTCCGAGTGAGCCATTTTCCCGAGGACGCGTCCATCGGGTGAGCTCACCGCCTCCACACCGTCGACGGAGCCGTTGGGGTTCCACGGCATTTCGTCGGCGACCTTTCCCTCACAGTCTACATACTGCGTAGCGATCTGTCCATTCCCCCACAGGGAGTGTAGGAGGTCTTTTTCGCACACGAAGCGCCCCTCTCCGTGGGAGACCGGCACTGCGTACACCCGCTCCGGATCCGCGCTACTCAGCCACGGACTCCTGCTCGAGGTAACCCGGGTGCGGACCATCGTGGCGACGTGATGTCCGACCGCGTTCGCCGCGAGGACGGGGTCCTCGGGAGTGCGGGGCCGGATCTCACCGAAGGGCACGAGCCCGAGACGCACCAGCGCCTGAAACCCGTTGCAGATGCCCAGAACCAGCCCGCCACGGCTCTCGAGAAGCTCCGTGACCGCCTCCGCGAGCCGCGGGGCACGGAACGCCGCGGCGATGTACTTTCCCGAACCATCCGGCTCGTCGCCTGCGCTGAAGCCGCCGGCGAGCGCGAGGATATGTGATCGGCCGAGCGCGGCCGCGAGACGCTCCACCGATTCGGCGGTGACCTCGGGCCCGAGATTTCGAAAGACGACCTCCTCGACCTCGGCGCCGGCTGCCTCGAAGGCCCGTGCGGTGTCGATCTCGCAGTTCGTCCCCGGAAACACGGGGACGAGAACACGAGGCCGCGCGATGGCGGTGGTGCGACGGGAGGCCCGTTCGGAAGGGCGGGCGTGTTCGCCTGGGGCGGACGCCGCCCCAGGGGTGCCCGTGCCGGCCGTGGGCGCTGTGGCCCGTGTCGGGAACACGCCCTCCAGCGGCGTTTCGAGGGCCTCGGCGACCGCGGAAAGCGAGAGCCTCCATTGCGCGGTGCGAATGCTCTCGCCGCCGGTCGTCCCGATGCGGATCACCCGGCCGCCGGCCGCCAGGCGATCGGCCTCATTGGCGGGAACCTCGGCGTAGAAGCTCCCGTAGCGGGCCGAGGCGGGATCATCAATTGCGCTCAGGTCGAGTTCGGCACCGATGCGGTTTCCGAGGCAGGCGCGGGATAGGGCCGCCACCAGGCCTCCGGCGCGAACCGTGCCGGCCGCCCGCAGGGCGCCGCGTGCGCGCAGGGCCGAGAGAGACGCCGCATGGGCGTTGAGCGCCGCGACGTCGGGGAGGCCGTCGGCGCCGTAGGGCGTCTCGAGCAGCAGTATGGCGGAGCCGGTCTCGCTGAAGGCTGCGCTGGTGGCCTGCTCGGCGGGAAAGCTCGATACGGCGAAAGACACCAGGGTCGGAGGTACGTCGAGACGCTCGAAGGTACCGGACATGCTGTCCTTGCCGCCGACAGCAGGAACGCCGAGATCCAGCTGAGCGCCCAGGGACCCGAGAAGGGCCGCCACCGGCAGTCCCCATCGCTCGGCATCGTCGCCGGGACGGGGAAAGTACTCCTGCAGGCTCAGTCGAATGCCCGAGAGGGAGGCGCCGACGGCGAGCAGCCGGCAGACCGATTCCACCACCGCGAGGTATGCGCCATGGTACGGCGATCGTTCGGAGACAGCGGGGTCGAACCCGTAGGCCATGGCGCTCACGGGCGCGGCCCCGGCGGATTCTGCGGGATCCCTCGAAAACGCGGCGGCGGGAAGCTCGCACACCGTCGCCTCTTCCGGAGTTCCCTGAAAGCGACCGCCGTAGGGCAAGAGAACGGTGCCCGCGCCGATCGTCGGATCGAAGGTCTCAACGAGGCCGCGCCGTGCGGCAACGTCGAGCTCCCGGAGTCGCGAGAGCCAGCGGTCGGCGCTGATAGAGGAAATCGTCTCGGACACCGCGCCCGCTTCCAACGGCGGTACTTCCAGGGCCGGAGGCGCCGGCGTCCCCCCGCCCGAGCTGAAGCTCTCGGCGGGGCCCCGAATGAAAGCACGGGCCGTCCTCGGCGCGCCGTTGGTGTCGAGGAAGGATCGGTCTATGTCCGCCACGGCGGACCCTCCCGCGTACATGCGCAGCCGGCCGGTGCCGGTTACGGTCGCGACGGGGGTTGCCTCGAGATTCTCCTCGATGGCCCGCTGGATGAAGAGGTGGGCGTCGGAGGGGTCGACCACTACCGCCATACGCTCCTGGCTTTCGCTGATCGCGAGCTCCGTGGCGGTAAGCCCTCGGTACTTCACCGGCACCGAGTCGAGCAGAATATCCACGCCGTCGGCGAGCTCGCCGACCGCAACGGAGACACCGCCCGCACCGAAGTCGTTCGATCGTTTGATGAGGGGGGCGACGTCTTCTCGCCGAAAAAGTCGCTGGAGGGCACGCTCGACCGGCGGATTGCCCTTCTGGACCTCGGCACCGGCCTGCTCGATGGATGACTCGTCATGAGCCTTGCTCGAGCCGGTCGCGCCGCCGCAGCCGTCCCTCCCCGTGCGACCGCCGACGAGCAGGATCTGGTCACCCACCGCGGGCGCATCGCGCCTGACCTGCGCCTCCGGCGCGGCGCCGCAGACGGCGCCGATCTCGAGCCGTTTCGCCACATAGCCGGGGTGGTAGAGCTCGTCGACGAAACCCGTGGCAAGGCCAATCTGGTTCCCGTAGGAGGAAAACCCGCGGGCAGCCTCCGTGGTTATGGTTCGCTGCGGGAGCTTGCCGGCGAGCGTCTCCGAGGCCGGGGTGCGGGGATCCCCGCTGCCGGTTACCCGCATCGCCTGATAGACGTAGGCACGTCCCGAAAGGGGGTCGCGAATGGCCCCGCCGAGGCAGGTAGAGGCCCCGCCGAAGGGCTCGATTTCAGTCGGATGGTTGTGTGTTTCGTTCTTGAACATGAGCAACCACGGTTCTCCGCGAGGGCCCGCTACCCGAAGTGAGGCGGCGTTCACCTCCTCGGAGACCTCGAGGTCGTCGAGGGTGCCCTGCGCGCGCAGTGCGTGGGCGCCGATGGTGGCGATGTCCATGAGGGTCTCAGGACCGGTGTGGTCGAGCTCACGGCGAAGGTTTCGATAGCGCTCGTAGTCCCGGCGGACCCCGTCGAGACCCGGCGCTGCCTCTATGACGACACCGGTAAGCTCAGTGAGGAATGTGGTGTGGCGGCAGTGGTCGGACCAGTAGGTGTCGATCACAGCGAGCTCGACATGGGAGGGCGGACGTCCCTCAGCATCGAAAAAGTGGGCGCAGAGCAGATCGAGGTCCGCCCGGCTCATAGCAAGACCGAGGCGGCGAGCAATCTCCTCGCGCGCCTCAGGGTCACGCAGCGCTTCCACCATGCCGTCGCTTTCTTCCGCCGAGCGGGACACAGACGGCCACGGATCGGGAGCGGGCTCAGGCCACGGCTCGGGAGAGGAGGGGCCCCCAGGCGTTCCTTCAGCATGGCGGTTGCGCCGGGGGTCGACGGGTACCACCTCCGAATCGACCGGATTCACCAGATACTCGCGGATGCGTGTTACCTCCGGCTCGCGCACGTCGCCGCGGAGAACGATAACCTGGGCGCAGTGGACCTCGACCTGCATGCCTCCCGTCATGAGACGCAGTGCCTGAGCGGCGGAATCGGCGCGCTGGTCGAATTGGCCGGGATGATAGGCCCAGGCAAACGCAGTCTCTCCCGCCTCGAGGATGAGTTCATCGTGGATGACGTCGGTGACCGGGTCCGCGAGGACGGTGCGCCGTGCCTCCGTCATCACGTCGCCTGCCTGCTCACCCACGTCGTAGCGCTGCAGCAGGCGAACTCCCGTCACGCCCGTAATGCCGAGGATGTCGTGGAACTCCCGATGAACCCGGGAAGCCTCGAAGCGGAATCCGGGCTTCTTTTCGACGTAAAGGACGATCATGCCTGCTCCGCGCTCCTCCTGCCGAGAAGACGTTCGAAGCGATCGAAAACGGCTGCCGCTGTCTCTTTCGCCCGCCCGTTGTAGCGCTCGGGATGCGAGAAAAAGTCTGCGGCGTCAGCCCCGGTGGTCTTTGCGAGCGTGTCGGTGATCCGCCGCCAGGTGTCGGCATCGCGCCCGAGGGCGTCCTTCAGGCTGATTCCCTCGGTATCGGCCGCGAGGGTGGCGCGCCTCACCGCTTCGTGCGCGTCGGAGAGTCCGGAGAGGGCGAGGAGGATGTAGGCCGGTTCGGCAAGCACGCTGTCGGCTCTCAACGAGAGGTTTGCCCGCATGCGCTCGTGGTCTACCACGATACGGCCGGCCACCCGCCGCATGCGCTCACATGCCGCGACAAAACCGGTAACGTACTCGGCGATGAATCGGCTCGAGGCGGAGTTGGAGAGGTCCCGCTGGTGTTCGGAAATCTGGTCCATGTAGGCTGTCATGATTCGCGGCGCGAATGCCTTCCACAGGCTCTTTACGTGCTCGCTGTTCCAGGGGTTTCGCTTCTGCGGCATCGTGGAGGAGCCCACCTGATGCTCGCCGAAGGCCTCGGCGACTTCCGCGATTTCACTTCGCTGCAGATGCCTGAAGTCGTCGGCAATGTTTGCGATGATGCCGAAGGCGGTGTTCATCCCGTGGAGGAGATGGAGCATGGGCTCCGGCGGCACGATCTGGGTGGCCACATCCGGAGGCTCGAGACCGAGGGTTAGCAGCACGCGGCGCTCGAGCTCGCGGGGCTCCGCGGCCAGTACGGAGGTGGCGTTGTAAGCCCCCACCGCACCGGAAAGCTTCCCGACCAGGCCCGCGGCGCGGCGGCGTATCTCCTCGATCGCGCCCCCGAGCCGTGCGACGTAGGAGGCAACGGCGAATCCGAAGGTGATGGGTACCGCATGTTGCCCGTGCGTCCGGCCGACCTGCGCGGTCTCGAGCTCCCGTCTCCCGAGGCCGATGAGCTCGCGCTGCAGCGATTCGAGAAGCGGCAGTACGACGTTGTCGACCGCCTCACGATAGCGGAGCGCCGTCGCGGTGTCGAGGACATCCATCGACGTTGCGCCGAGGTGAACGAACGGACGCAGCGACTCGGGCAGGTAACGCTGGGCGACGTTTACAACCGCGCGGATATTGTGCTGCGTTCGCTCCTCTTCCGCGTAGACTTCCTCAGGAGTAACGCGCTGCAGGAGCTCGGCGACTGCGGCATGAAGGTCCGCGGCGTCGTCGAAGAAAGCCTCGACGTGAGCATCGAGGAGCGCCGCCTCCACGCGAACAATGTAGGCCACCGTCGCGTCTTCGCTGAGGTACCCGGCGAGCCGGTCAAAGAGCTCCCGATTCGCCAGGTAATAGCGATGGTCGAGGGGTGAGAGATTGCTGAAAATGCTTCGTTGCACACATAACGATGGCCCGAAGCAGCTTCGGCTGTCAACGCCGCGAGGGTCGCGAACGGCGAAATCCCTTGGCTTCGAGCTCCTCGTTGAGCCAGTCGATGAACTCTCCCGCGCGCACCGGAGGCGCTGTGAATAAGCTCACGGCAATATACAGCACGGTGGTTATCCCCGCGCCCCATACCGACGGCCACCAGCCGAAGGGGTAGATATTGCCGAGGTACATGCCGGCAGTCACAACACCCCCGACCGCCATCGAGATGACCGCCCCTGCCGCGGTGCCCCGTTTCCAGAAGAATGCCCCGATGATGGCGGGCGCCATCACCAGTAGACCGCCGGATGCCATGCTCGAGATCACCGTGATGAGCCCCGGCCTGAACCAGGCAAACACGATACAGGCAGCCAGGAGGACGAGCATGGCCAACCGTCCGAGCCGGCGCTCGGTGCGCTCGGGGACGTCCGGTCTTATGTGCTTGACGACGTCGCGAACGAAGAGCGAGCTCAGCGTGAGGATGATGGAGCCGAGCGTTGAAGTCGCGGCAGCAAAGATACCGATAAATATTATCAGACCGAGAACGGTCGGAACCTGCGTCAGCAGCGTCGGCATGGCTTCGTCGGGGTTCTCCAACCCCGGAAGCAGCGCGGCGGCCTGATATCCGAAGAGCGTGCTGATAATCGTGTAGAGGAATCCGAACGCGGCGAAGTAGAGGATCATCCGCTTCAGGCTCACGATCCTGTCCGGCACGTACATCCGCTGGGAGACCTGCGGATTCGTGAGCGCAAAAAACGCCCAGGGCAGGGTGAGGCCGACGAAGAGCTTCGGGTCCCAGTCGAAGGTGAGAAGCTCGGGGTTGTTTTCGGTGACGGTGGTAACGAACTCCCCTGGTGACCCGAAGAACTGAAAGGCCACGAACACCAGTGCAATGATGGAGGTGACGAGCATCGTCACCGCCTGGAACGCGTCGGTCCATGCCACGCTTCTCATGCCGGCCCACCACGCACTGAAGCCCGACAGAAGCGCCATGACGAGAACGCCGGCCATGAACGGGATTTGGCCATCGGAGAGTCCCTCAACGAGAAAACCCGCTCCCATCAGTTGCACCGACGAGTACGGAATGAGCATGATGAAGGAAATCGTCGCAGCCACCACTGCAACGCTCTTGCTCTCGTAGCGGTGTGCGAGCAACTCCGGTGGAGTGATGTGTTCGAAGCGGTTTCCCACCAGCCAGAATCGGGGCCCGAAGACAACCAGGAAGATGACCGTGAAGATGAGGTAGGTCATCTCGAAGCCGAGTGCGCCGACTCCCGAGCGATAGGTCAGGCCGACCAGGCCGACCAGCATGAATGCGCTGTAGGTCGTCGCCGCATAGGTCATGCCCGACACGAAGCCCTGCATGCGGCGCCCGCCGATGAAAAACTCCGACGCCCCGGCGCCCATGCGGCGACGTGCCGCCGTCGCGATCCAGGCCGCGACCACGGTCCACAGAATCATCGCAATCCAGACGTAGACCGGTCTCATTGTTCACCCCAGTGTCGTATGTGCCGGGCGGCGGCAATGATGACCAGAAGCGTGAGCGCACTCCAGAAGAGGAAACTTGCCGCGAAGCTCGGTATATCGGCGAGGATGAGGTAGGGAACAAGCAAATCCACGGCCACCAGAACAACCGCAAGAACCAGGAATGTTCGACCTTTCACGATTTCACCTCCCGCACGTTCAAGTGTATCAACGGCGCATGCCCGCCATCTACCCTTCTGTGATAGGGTAGGGCGGTACATGCTCAGAACGCTTGCTTTCTTCGCGTACCTGGTAGTTCTGATGTTTCTCACGCTGTTTCCCGAGGGCACACGGAGCCGCGGCCGCGGGATGGCGCGGTTCAAGCCCGGCTCGATGAAACTGGCTCAGGACGCTGAAGCCCCCATTTTGCCGGTCACGATCGATGGGACCTACAGGCTGTTCGAGCAGCGTGGTGTTGTCGCGCCGACAGAGACGGTGTCGCGTCTCTCGCGCCGGGAGCTCGCAGCTCGCCTCGAGGAGACCATTCGCGAGCCGCTCGAACCGTTGGGGCCGCAGTGAAGTCCTGCGGCCGGTTGCTGCCCGCACTTGATTTTTGCCCTGCCGCCGACTACCCTTGCGGTTGTGCCGCGAAGGCACGCAACACATCGATGTACGGGATGAGGAATGACGATAGCTGAAATAGTCGAGGCAGTGGACGGTCGGATCACCATTGGTGACCGCCAGGAGCACAACGTCGTCTTCGGGTTTTCTTCGGACCTCATGAGCGACGTACTGACGATCATGCAGGACAACGTGCTTCTTATTACGGGCCTTGCAAATACACAAACGGTGAGAACCGCGACCATGGCGGATATCGCAACGATCCTGCTCGTGCGCGATAAGCATGCTACCGACGACATGAAACAGGCAGCCGAGGAGAACGACGTGGTGCTCCTCGAGACCAGGTATTCAATGTTTCGAGCCAGTGGAATTCTCTATGGTGCCGGGCTGAAGGCAGTGTTCTGAAGCTGGGCAAGTGGGGCCCGTCATGAAAGATTATTTCGAGGACAGCAAGTCGAGCATGGAGGACCGGATGCGGCGCCTGCAGGGCAAGCTCAAGAGCAGCCGTAACGCCTTCAGCCGGAAGTCGATCATCGACGAGCTGAGCAAACTCGAGCAGGAGCGCATCAAATCGGGCAATCTGTTTTCCGACGGCGAGGCCGTAAGCGGCGAGACGAGCGGCGAGGGAGAGGCCGAGGACTTCCCGCATCTGGCCTCGCTGCCGGATCGCTACCCCGACCTGCTGCGGCGGGTTTCCACGCATGAGCGTGACGTGCAGGCGGTCTTTCTCTACACGCAGTACTTCGACGATGAGTTTCTCGGTATGCTCACCGAGCGCAAGCTCAGGCTCGACGTGAAGTTCTCCCTCGAGCGCGACACTTTCTATAACCTCCTCAGCAACCTCACGCGCCACCGCGACGATTATCTCGTCGAGGCCGACCGTGTCCGCACCGGCGAGTATTCGAAGTCCTACGAGCAGGACATTCTCAAGCGTCTCGTGGAGATGCGCCACAATCTCTTCATCGAAGCCGATCGATTCTTCAGCCGTCTCGGCCGCTTCGCTCACGACCTGGTAGAAGACATCGACGGGGACGGCATCCTCTGTCAAAACGCCGAGGACGAGCTCGAATACACGTCCATCGACCGGGAAAAGGTTCTTCGGGGAAGAACCGTCAAGCAGGGGGTCGTGATGCTTGCCGATCTCTGCGACGAGGTCGTGGATTACCTCGACATACCCGATTTCCAGCGCTAGCAGGCGCCGCGGAATCTGGTAGAGTGCGGGCGAATGCCAGTTCCCTCGTACGCCTTGCCGGACGACGTCAGTATTATCACCTCGGAGCGTGACCGAACCGCGGAGATGAACTCCGTGTATCGGATTGAGGCCAAGCGTAGCGACCGGAAATTCACCTTTTACCTCAAAGTCACAAAGGGCACGCGGGCCTCGATTTCGAACGAGCTTGCGGTCCTGCAGGAACTGACCGAACGGCGTTTTCCCGTGCCACGGGTACTGTGGCATGGTGTCGACAAACGGGAGTTCATAGCGCTCGAAGAGCGCCCCGGAGTGATGCTCCGCGACTTTCTCAAGCCGTACAGCCCCCACCACGATGCCTCACTCGTCGAGCCGACGCTGCATGATCTCGGAGTATGGGTCGGAAAGCTGCATAGAAGCGACGTGAAGTGGCAAATGAACCAGCGGACCTCGCTGTACTCGTTTCTCGGCGAGGAGGAGCTGGAAGATCCCCGCTTTCGCGAGATCGTGCTTTGGCTTCAGTACAATCCTCCACCCGAGAAAGACATCGTGTTCGTCCACGGCGATCTCAACGACGCGAACGCGCTGGTAGAGAACGGGTCGGTCACGGCGCTTCTCGATTGGGAGGCCGCCGGACGTGGGTGGCGCGAGTACGAGCTGGCGTGGATACTGCGCGAGCGACGAAACTACATGAACACCGAGGCGTCACGCCGGGCCTTCCTCGAGGGCTACGAGGCGGTGACCACATACGACGAGGACGCCCTGCGCTGGGCGTCGGTGATGAACTGCCTCCACGTCGCGTTTTGGTGCAAGGGCAAGTACCCGAACTTCATGGACTTCAACCTCGCCAAGGCGCGGGAGGCGATGTTCGCCGGGTTCGAGTAGGGTTGCGCCGGATGCCGTGGGGCCGACGGGCTCCCCGACCCGCGGGGTCAGCTGTCGTAGAGTTTCCGGACGTCGACGCAGCTGCCGGATTCGACCTCCGGATCGCGCGCTGCTCGGAGGACGAGAGAAGCTGCGACCGCCGGATCGGCGAGCTTGCCGGACTCCTTGAGATCGACGAACTTCGGACGATGGGGGAACTTCTCCTCCGGGGTGCGTCGTATCAGAGCCTGCATGTCGGTGTCTACCACGCCGGGCGCAACGGCGACGACGCGCACGCCCCGCTGGTCTCCCTCCTCGAGCGCCGTGACGCGGGTAAACATCTCCACCGCCGCCTTGGTCGCGCAGTAGGCTCCCCAGCCCTCGTAGGGCTTCGTGGCGGCCCCCGAGCTTATGTTTACGACGGTTCGGGGGTAGGCGACAGTGCTGGTGGCGGCGAGAAACGACGCTGTGAGCTGCATGAGGCCGGTGAGGTTTACCGCAACATGCGTCGAGAGCGCAGCCGTCGAGAGCTCGCGGACAGGGCCCAGCGGTTCCAGTACGCCGGCGTTGTTGACGAGCAAGGCCTCCTCCACGGTGCTCCCGGCCGCCGAGGAGATAATGTCGTCGACCAGCTCGGGAATCTTCGCAACATTCTGTAGATCGAGCTCGTGCTGTGTCAGGCGTGCCCCGGCGTCGGAGGCGGCGTGCTCGAGCTCATCGTTTCGGTGCCTCGAGATCGTATGAACCAGCGCCCCCTCCGAAACTGCCTGGTGTGCGATAGCAAGCCCGAGACCCCGTGAACTTCCGGTGATGATGTAGAGTCGCATACCCCGATGGTACCCGTCACGCGCCCTATAGGCAACGGCACGCCGCCTGCGGTACCGTGCCCGGCCACTGAAACCTCAAACGTAGTCGCGGAGCTCGTCAGGGTAAACCTGCTCGAGCTCGTAGTGGCGCAGATCTCGATTGCGCTCCTGCTCGGTCGATATCGATCGTACGCGGTAAACGATCATGCGGGTGCTCGGAAGGGGAGGATGGAGGACCGCACCGTTCATGTCGACGAACGTGCCGAAGGACAGACCGGAGGAGATTTCGACCTCATCGCCTTCAGGATAGTGCATCATGTGGGTGACGTAGCGCATAGCAGTATTCTACGTGGTGGTCCGGGGCGGCGCAAGCGGTAGAGTGTATACGAATTCGTACATGTTCACAGCCCGAGGGCGCCAAGAGAGAGCGGTGGCTCGAAGCGTCTGAAAAACCGTACAACCTTACATCGGTTGCGGGTTGATTTAGTGTCCGCCCACGATGCCGCTGGCTGCGAGGACGAGGACGAGGATCTCGGCGGCCACCATGGCGGCGTAGGCAAAGTCCCGACGACGGAGGAAGAGGACGACGAGAAAGAGGAAGCCGACCGGTGTGACCGCCGAAAGAACGGCGAGAGAGCCGAGCGAGAGGAGATCCGCACGATTAACATTGGTCACCCATGCCCAGAAATGGGGGCGGGCGGTTTCAGCGGCCGCTTCGTCGGCGGGCATGTGCCACACTTCCGGCACGCGGTGTGCATCCATGTAGGAGGGCAGTAGCGCGAAGGCGTATATGAGAAACGTGGCTCCGAGAAAGAGAAATCCTGCGAGAACCAGGTAGTGCAGGATGCGGCCATACCTTGTCTCGATTTCGTGATGCGACTCATTGTGGTCTACGCCGTGCATTACATAACCCCCGTTCCGCTGAGAATCGAGCGAATTCCGGCAAGAAAGAGTATGGAGATAACCAGCCAGCGCACGAAGGCAGGGCGGGTTTTGCCGAGAAGACGGGCCCCGATTCGCGTGCCGATCATCATGCCTGCAACCGAGGGAACGGCAATCAGCGGGAGCACTGCACCCCGGTTCAGGTAGATCCATCCCGCAGCGGTGTCGTTGATCGAGAGGATCAAGCCGCTGGTCGCAACCGAGACCTTCAGCGGTGCTCCCAGCAGGAGATTGAGAGCCGGAACGTTGGCCCAGCCCGCACCGATGCCGAACATACCGGCGAGGAATCCGATGCCGACGAAGAGCACGATACCCAGAGGCATGCGATGTACATCCCAACGCACCTCTTCGCCGCTTCGCTCATCGAGGTAGAGTCCGTTGATGGATAGCGCAGCCGACAGTGCATCCGGCCTGCGGACCGTCTCAGCGGAATCGCCGGCGGCACGTACCATGAAGAGTACGATTGATACGATGGCAACGCCCAGTGCGATCTGCACGACGTTGACCGGCAGCGCCAGGCCGACCATCGCGCCGGCAATGGACCCCACGGATCCGACCAGAGCCAGTGGAATGGCCAGACGCAGGCTCGCGAGACGCCGGGTGAGAAAAGTCGGTCCTGCGGACAGGGCGCCGCAGAGTGCAACCATGAGGCCTGCGCCCCGGACGAAATCGAGATGGAAGGGGAAGATGCTGCTGACAATGGGGACAAATAGCACGCCCCCGCCCACGCCGCCGAGTGCGGCTATGACACCGAGGGCCAGCGTGAATACGAACAGCAGCGCCGCCCAGCCCCACCAGGGCATGGCCTCAGTTTCCAGGAGTGACGTCGGCTCGGCGGCGAACACGGCGATGGGAGCGAGCACAAACAGGAGGACGGCGAGCAAAAAGAGCTTCGAGACCTGCGTCACGGGAAAACCCCTGATTGAGTCAGAGTAATGCCGGCCGGGACAAAGGGAGTCTCCCGGCGGCACCGAATCTCCCGGCACTATAGTCGACATCACTCCCCGGGAGCAACCACATTGGAAATCCGTTCCCCCGCGGATATACTCATGTTTTCAGCTGTTCTCGAGGAGGAAGCGAATGCACGAAAAGCGGTCAGTCGGTCTCATGGCTCTCGCACTGATGATACTCTCTTTCGGCCCTCAGACCGCCTGGTCGCAGCAGGAGCTCGGCCTCGGCATGAACGACACCGACCCGCGGCTTCTCGGCGCGGTGCGCTCGGCGGCGCCCTCGGCTTCCCGGGTCGAGAGCGCGGCCTCGGCGGGAGACGCGGGGGCGACCTCGGCCGCGACTGCGCTTCCCCGAATGGTGGACCTCTCGGAGCACATGCCGACCCCCGGCTATCAGGGGCCCATCGGCAGTTGCGGCGCCTGGGCAACGGCCTACGCCGTGCGCTCCTACCAGGAAAACGTGGAACGCGGGTGGGGCGCCGACAGCGACTCGGAGATCTTCTCCCCATCGTTTCTCTACAACCTTTTCTCCGACGGCGAGGACCGCGGCGCGCACTTTCCTGGCCTTTTCGCCCTGCTCGAGGAGCGCGGCTGCGCCACCCTCGCGACGATGCCCTATACGACCGATCTGACCGTCGGTCCCGGCGCGGAGTCCCTCGAGGAGGCGCAAAAGTATCGCATCATATCCTACGAGCGCCTCGACCCCCGGAATCTGGAGGCTCTCAAAACAGTTCTTGCCGATGGCGAGCCCGTCGTGTTCGGGGCCATGCTCTACCGGGACTTCATCAGCTACGACGGCGGTATCTACACGCAGCGGAGCCCGCAGGAGTACGGGCGGCACGGGATGACGCTTGTCGGCTATGATGAGGATCGACAGGCCTTCAGGCTCATGAACTCCTGGGGTACGAGCTGGGGCGACGAGGGGTATGCATGGATGAGCTTCGAGACCTTTCGCGACACCGCCTTCGAGGCCTACCGGGTCGAGGACCAGGTGGAGAAACCCCGGGATACAGTGCGGGCGCCCGCCTCGGTTCGCGCTTCCGACGGCGCCTCGGTCGACATGATTCGCATCAGCTGGAAGCCCGTGGGGGCTCCGGCGTTCTTTCGCGTCTACCGCGCAGATAACGGCAGCGGCCGATTCGAGCAGATCGGAACTGCACGAAACCCCGGCTATCGAGATGAAAGCGCCCTTCCCGGGGTGGAGTACCTCTACGCGGTGCGCAGCGTGTCGGTCTCCGATGACGGAGCGCACCGCGACAGCCCCATGAGCGCGGTAGCGATCGGCCGCCGTGCCGAGCCCGACCCGCGGGGCTCACCACCCGGGACGCCGGGCGACCTCGCCGCTTCAGCCGACGGGTTCGCCGTGCGCGTGAGCTGGAGTTCGGTGGACGGCGCCGACGGCTACCGGGTATATCGATTCGACGAGGAAAAGCGGGACTTCGTGGAGGTCGGTCGCACGCGCGATACCGGATTCCTCGACGAGAGGGCCGAAGGAGGTCGCGGGGAAGCGGGAGGCGGGGTCGGGAAGGGCTCCGGCACGGTGTCCTACGTGGTAACCGCCTTCAATGGGGCCGGCGAGGGGCAGGCGACGAGAGCAATCACCGTCTCGATCGGTACCGCGGCGGCCACGCTCGACGCCCCCGACTGGATCGGCGTCGATGATCGAGCCGGCCCCGGGCAGCAGCGGCTACGGTGGACTCCGGTCGAGGGTGCCAAGTCATATCGCATCGAGCGATTCGATGCGAAAGCCGGGGAATGGACACCGCAGACGCAGGTTGAGGCGACGAGCTGGCTTCGCGACGAATGGGAGAGCCGCGCCACCTACAGAGTGGTCGCTCTCGCCGGCCCCCGCGAGGGCAACGCGACCAACGGCGTGGTCATGGGGCGGCTGGGCGTGGGCGAGGACTCGTTCGACGACGCGGGGTACCGCGACGCTGAGTGGCAGCGGCGCCGTCGCGAGCTCGGTTTCTCGCGCACCGACGATCGAACCGTGCCCGGCTCGGCGAGGCGCACCTACAGCGGGAGCTGGGACGACAGGGACCTCTTTGACTTCGAGGAGATTCAGTCGTTCTTCGAGGAGGCCCGCCGTGCGGAGGAGGAGGCCTTTCGGAAGTTCCGGGCAGAAGAGGACCAGGCGTTCGAGGAGTTCCTTCAGCGGGAAGGGAACCGGTAAAGCACCGAAAAGCGACCGACGGGAATCGAACCCGCATCACCAGCTTGGAAGGCTTTGCTTGGCCGCTATCTCGTCTTTCATACCGTTGTAAGCATTCGGGTCTTCCGCGGGGCTCCGTGCTGATGTGCCTAAGATGGGAAAAGCAGTGAGTGTCTGCAGCCTTGTTGAGCGATAAGTCGTACCGTGGTATTGTTCTATCCAGCAGGAGTTTGAGGAAAGGTACATGGTCGAACGCACGAGAGTTGCTACGTTCGTTGCTTGCGACAAAGTCATTGAAGAATCAAAGACGAAGAAGAAGACCGTGGTTGGCATTTTCGAGAGTCTCCATATGCGGCAACTACCGAGCCGGTTTGGGGCCCCATGGTACGTCTTCGCTCAGCTTCACGGCGTTGACCCCGGCAGCCACGTTCTCACTTTGAATGTAGTTCACGACCAGACGCAGGGAGTTGTACTAGCTGCGAACGTAGACATCCCCGACAAACACCCTGAGAACATTGATCTTGTAATACCGGCGCAGGCTGTCGAGTTTCATAAAGACGGAAAGTACGTGGCCACGCTCAACATTGACGGCGAGCAGAGTGGCTATCTAGTCTTAAATGTAGTGCTACAGCACCAAGAAATAGGAGAGCAATGATATGCCAGTTGATGCGCTTGGCAATGCGACATACTACGGTAAAGCCGAAGAATCGGATCAGACCCGAGGGCCGGTTAGTTCCGAGGTATATATCGTTTCTTCGCCGACCCCCGAGAGTTCCAACGATACGGCCGTTACGCTCTACTTCGATCCTTACAAAGAACTAGCTGGTTACTCCGAAACGGCGAAGCAGAGCATCCTGGAGGGGCTGAGCCAAAAAGGTAATCACGACCTTGGCTCATTCGCGGACTACGCAGATTGACATAAGTAATGCACTTCAAGCTCCTATTCACTGACGTAGCCAACGAGCAGCTTGAGAGCTTGAAGAACGACAACTCACAGTCAAAGCGGTTGAAGGCCGTCCGCAAGTGCCTGGGTTTGATGGAAACAAACCTCAGACACCCCTCGCTGCAAACTCATGAGTACCACAGTTGTACCGGGCCAGATGGCGAGAAGGTCTTTGAGTCGTATCCAGAGAACAACACGCCGGGTGCGTATCGGGTGTTTTGGTACTACGGTCCAAAGCAAGGCGTCATTACGATTGCGGCTATTGTTCCGCATGACTAAACAGCAAGCGCCGGCTGTCAACGAAGTAGTTGGCCTGCCGTTTGCGATTAACTGCCCGACGTAGCCTTCAATTGACGACCGATCGGTGGTTGCCTGCGGAAGGTTTCCCGTGCGGATCTGCTCCACAGCCCATGCCTCAGCAGCGTCTCGCGATGTCTGCTCCGTGCTCCGTGCGGTCGAGAATTGGCCGGAGGGCAGCTTGAACTGCACATACCAGACACCATTCTACCGCTTGCCCGCCCGCTTCTTCTCCCGCTCAGCGGGATTCGTTAGGCACTTGTAAAAAGAAAACTGTTTTTCGTACGCCATTCTCTTGCCTCCCGTGGTACCAGCAAGAGACAACGGCCATTCTCATTTTCTTCTCAGTCTGGGCTTTCGGCTGCTGCTGCCGATTGTAGGCGGAAAGTGTATCTTGTTGATACGCAGAACTTTACCAAAAGCGACCGACGGGAATCGAACCCGCATCACCAGCTTGGAAGGCTGGGGTAATACCATTATACGACAGTCGCACGCTGCCTCGACACGTAGTAGATAGCAGTTGCCGCGGGGTCCTGTCAAGCTCGGGTTTTCATCACCTCGATCAACCCCGAGGCGGCAGTTGTTCGGGTGTGTAACGGCGTGCTACAACTTGGTGCATGATGCGCCCGGGCAGACATCGCCGCAGGCCGAGAACATCGGTACGGCGAAAGCTGCTGAACCTTATTCTCTACGTGGCTGTCCCTCTCGTTCTTTTGCTCGGCGTCGGTGTCGGCTCGCTCGGCGTGCGTATGTGGAACAACTCGCTCATCTCTGTAGAGGGGATGACAGCGACGCTCCACGATGCGGTCGATGTGACGCTGCAGACCTCTATCGAGTCTTATCTGCGCGCCAAGGTGGAGACGGCGATTACGATCATCGATTCAGTGGAGGGATCGGTCTCCGCCGAGGAGCCTTCCTCCCGTGACGACCTGATTTCGGAGCGCCTTCTGGAAATCCGCGTTGCGGAGAGCGGATACATCTACGTTATCGACGGCGCGGGGCGGGTCGTGATCCATCCCGACGCGGACACCCGTGACCGGGTAATCCCCGACGTCGAGCCCGCGAAGACGCAACTGCAGAAGCGACGCGGCTACATCGAGTACTCCTGGCAGAACAGTTTCGAGCCCTCGCCCCAGCCGAAGGCGCTGTACATGGACGAATACGAGCCGCGGGGGTGGATCGTTTCGGCCTCATCCTATCGCGAGGAGTTCGTTCACCTGGTCGATCGGAGACGCCTCGCGGATATGCTCGAGGTGCGCTCCTTCGGCGTGGAGTCGTATTCGGTGGTCGTCGATGCCTCCGGCAGGTTTGTGGTCCACCCGGAGTACCAGGGCCGGAACATGGCTGAGTTCCTCGACGAGTCCGAGGCGGCCCGGCTCATGGAAGCCATGTTCTCGCAGACGGATGGGCCGCTGCGATATTCCTGGCCGATGCGACCCGACGGCAGAAGGCGCGATAAGCTGATGTTCACGCGCTACCTGCCGGATTTGGACTGGGCCGTCGCAACAACGGTATACCTGGACTCGCTTCGCCGTCCGACGTTCCTCGTCCTTGGCGGCGGAGCAGCTCTCCTGCTCGTTTCGGTGTTGGTATTATTCATATGGGTGCTTCGCATGTCCTACGTCGTCTCCGATCCCATCGTAAGACTCGCGAGCGCTGCGCGAAGCGATCGCCGCCTGTCGCCGGCCGGCTTTCCGTGGGAGACCCCCCGGGAGCTCATGACCCTCATCGATCAGTTCAACGCGTTTGTCGACCGCATCGGTGCGCAGCAGCGCGAAGTTGCCGCACAGCAGGAGAATCTGCGCCGCGGCCTGGAGGAGAAGACGGTACTCGTGCGGGAGATCCATCACCGGGTGAAGAACAACCTGCAGGTCATCGCAAGCCTTCTCAATCTGCAGGCGGGCAGCGTGCGCGACCCTGAAGACGCGGTCTTGTTCGAGCGGACCGCCGAGCGCGTTATCTCCATGGCCCTGGTCCACGAGCAACTCTACCAGACCGAGGACCTCTCTCTCATTCCTTTCGACCGCTATCTCGAGGAACTGGTCGGACGCATCAGAGCGTCGAGCGGACGCGAGAGAATAGATCTGAGGGTCGAATGCGAGCCGCTTGCCCTCGAGATCGAGCGAGCTGTGCCCTGCGGCCTCATCGTGAACGAGCTTGTAACCAACGCCCTGCAGCATGCCTTCGCGACCCGCGACGCCGGCACCATCCGCGTGGGTATGCTACAGCGACGGAGCACCTATACGTTGGAAGTTGCCGACAGCGGAGGCGGCATGCCGCAAGAGGCACGGAAATCACTCGGCATGACGCTCGTCGAGATGCTCGCCGAGCAGATCGGCGGTGAGCTCGAGGTCGTCACCGACGGCGGGGCCCACATCAGGGTGACGTTTCCCGTGTAGCGTGCGTGGCCCACGGGCGCGGGTCGCCGGCGCTACCCGCTTGCGCGACGGGTCGCTCCTGCTCTAGACTCAGAGCCAACACAGCACAGCAATCGGAGAGCATAGAGATGGGCACACGGGGTGAAGTTTACTCCACGCGGGCGTTCACGCAGAATGAGCGCAGGACCTATTTTTTCAACGTCAAAGAGAACCGCACCGGCGATCTGTTCCTGAATATCGTGGAAAGCAAGAAGCACCCCGGAGTGGAGTTCGAGCGCCACCAGGTGGTCGTGTTCGAGGAGGACCTCGGCCACTTCATGGACGCGCTGAACCGCGCGGTCAAGCAGATGCGGAAGGAGTCAGGCGAAAGCTCAGGCGATGAATCGGGCTCGGACCGAGGACGCCGATCGCCCGGCGGTGATCGGCGGTAGGGTAGCCTTTGTGGCGCTCGAAGCCGTAGCCCGGAAGCCGTTCGGCCAGGGAGATCATCCAGCGGTCGCGTGAGGTCTTGGCCAGGATAGATGCCGCCTGTATCTGGGGCACGGTCCGGTCGCCCCCGACCACGGCCTCCGCCGGCCAGGCAAGCGGGGGCGCAAAGCGGCCGTCCACGAGGACATGAGCGTCGGCGTCGGAAACACAACCGGCGTCCAGAATGCCACCGGATTCGGTGAGGCCCTCGCGGTCGATGTCCGGCCCGATCCCCGCGGTCATCTCGGTCCCGGGTGCGACCACACCGAGCATAGCCGCGAAGGCGCGCCTCATCGCAAGCAGCGTGGCGTGGTGAATATTGAGTGAGTCGATCTCATCGTGCCAGGCACATGAGATTCCCCAGCGCGTGGCTTCGGCCCGGATAAGTGCCGCCACCTCGGTGCGCTCGGCTTCCCGTATCTGTTTTGAGTCCGACAGGCGCTCGACGGGGAACGCATCGGGCAGTGTAACCGCCGCGGCCACCACCGGTCCTGCCAGCGGACCTCGCCCCGCTTCATCTATACCGCAAACCATCACGATGAACCCATGGTATCACAGCGGCGCCGGAACGTGGTATCCTCAGGCCGCACCTGAAAGGAGGGTCCGTGGGGCTCCACATCGGACAGTTCAACGACAGCTTCAAGCCCATGATGGACGGCGTGGGCGTGTGCATGGAGAACTACGCCCATTGGATCCAACAGAACCACGGGACTGCAACCGTCGTGGCGCCCGAATTTCCGGGCTATACCGACGATTCGCCGTTCGAGGTGCTTCGCTATCATGCGGTTGCGCTTCCGAAGATGAAACCCTTTCGCGCCGGGCTTCCCTGGATCGATCCGTCCTTCATGCAGGAGTTCAGGGGAACGGATTTCGATCTCGTCCACGCACACTGCCCCTTCGTGTCCGGGCGACTCGCGCGCGGCGTATCGCGCCGACAGGAAGTACCGCTGGTGGCAACATTCCACTCGAAGTACCGCGACGACTTTCTTACCGTCACCGGCTCCCCGACTCTGGCCGACGTCGGCGTGCGGTATGTGGTGGACTTCTACGAACGGGCGACGCAGGTATGGACGCCAAACCGGGCGGCTGTGCGAACGCTCGAGGACTACGGCTTTCGCGGTACCGCAGACGTGATTCCCAACGGTACCGACCTCGAGTCCCCGTCGAAAGCCGAGCACGAGCGCCTTGCGGCACGCGGGCGTGAGACGATCGGGGTGAAGAGGGGCGACGTGCCGATTTACCTCTTCGTGGGACAGCATCGCTGGGAAAAGAACGTGGAGCTCATCATCCGCACCCTTGGCTTCATCAAAAGCCGCGGGGTGCGGTTTCGCATGGTGTTCGCGGGAACCGGCTACGCTGAGCGGGCGATGAAGAAGCTCTGCCGGACGATGGGCATCGAGGAGGAAACGGTCTTTCTGGGTCTCATCGTCGAGCGTGAGCGGCTCAAGGAGCTCTACGCCGCCGCGACGCTTCTTCTGTTTCCCTCGCTGTACGACACTGCGGCCCTCGTCATACGGGAGGCAGCGGGCTTCGGTGTGCCGACGGTGATGGTCCGGGGGGCGACGGTGGCGGACGGCGTCACCGACCGTGTAAGCGGGTTTTTCGTGGAGAACACCGCCGAGTCCTTCGCCGCGGCGCTTCAGGGCACAGCCGCCGACCCTGAGCTCACGGCGCGGGTCGGGGAGGGAGCCCGACGGGATATTTATGTGCACTGGCGCGACGTAGTGGCGGACGTGTACCGTCGCTACGAGGATATCGTGGCGAGCGAACGCCGCCGATCGATTCATATTGACCGCGAGATGGGGAGCTGATACGCTCTCGCAAAGGCACTGGGAGTGGGAGTGGTCCTCAGAAGCGTAGAACTATTCGGATTCAAATCCTTTGCAGATCGCAGCCGCATGGAGTTCGGGGAAGGCGTGTCAGCCCTTCTGGGGCCCAACGGCTGTGGCAAGAGTAATATCGTCGACGCCGTAAAATGGGTCCTCGGCGAGCAGGGCACGAAGAGCCTGCGCGCCGACCGCATGGAAGACGTCATCTTCAACGGTACGGATGCCCGCAAGGCGGTAAATGTCTCGGAGGTCACGCTCGTCCTCGAGAACTCCGACGGCGTGCTGCCCATCGACTTCCAGGAAGTCTCGGTCAAGCGCCGGCTCTACCGATCGGGGGAGAGTGAGTACTTCATTAACGGCTCACCGGTGAAGCTTAAGGACGTTCGGGAGCTCTTCTACGACACCGGCATCGGAAAGAGCGCCTACTCCATCATGGAGCAGGGCAAGATCGATCAGATCCTCTCCAACAAGCCCGAGGAACGGCGCCACATCTTCGAAGAGGCCGCTGCTATCACCAAGTACAAGGTGAGGGGCAAAGAGGCCGAGCGCAAGCTCGAGCGCACCGAAGACAACATGCGGCAGGTCGAGAACATTCTCGGCGAGGTAAAGCGCAGCTACGACACCCTGCAGAAACAATCGCAGAAGACGCTTCGCTACCGCGAGCTCAAGGCCGAGCGTTTCGAAGTGGAGCGGGACCTGCAGCTTCTGAGGCTCAAAGGCTTTCTCGAGGAGAAGCGCAAGAAAGAGCAGCGCCTTTCAGAAAAGACCGATGAGCGCGACACGCTCAAGAGGGAAATCGACGGGATAAACGAGTCCCTCGAGGAGAACCTCGACAAGGTAAACTCCATGGAGACCGAGCTCATGGAGGCGCAGAAGCAGCTCTATTCGGTCGAGGTAGACAAGAGCAACCGCGATCATCAGATCGGCATGTTCCGTGAGCGCCAGGAAGAGATCCGGGCAAAGATAGAGACGGAGAAGGGGCGTCTCGAGACGATCTCCCGCAAGGCCGAAGAGCTCGACGGGGAAATCGAAAAACAGAAGGCGCAGATTGCCGATCTCGAGAAGCGCATCGCCGATGTGGAGGCAAACGTCGGCGAGTTCGAGCAAAGTATCAAAACCGCCCTTGGGCGGATTCGAGAGAATGAGAAGTCGATTTCCGGCCAGGAAACCCGCATCGAGGAGCTGCAGGGCGAGCAGGAGCAGCTCACCGTCGAGATCCGGGCCCTCACCGAGGATATCGTCACCGAGCTCGATGAGCGACTCAAGCAGATGGGCTACTCCCGCGGTGAGCGGGCCCGTACCGCCGAAGCCTTGAGCGAAGAGCTCGGCAGGCTGCGCACCCACATCGAGGGCAAGCAGGCATTGCTCTCCGACCTCGAGTCTGTCGCCGCGGCGGATGCCGCGCGCGTGCGGTCGGTGCTTCAGTCGGTGCAGAAGGAGAACGCCGCCTCGGTTGAAGCTCTCTCTCGCATCGAAGCGCTCGTTGCGCAGTACACTTCCCTCAGTCCGACCTTTCTCGATGAGTTTCTCGCCCCGGAGGGCATTATTACCCGTAAACGGGAGCTCGACGAGCAGGTTGCGGAGCGGGGCAGCCGTATCGCCGGTGCGCGGGAGCAGATCACCGCCCTCAGAGGCGAAAACGATCACCTCTCGGGCAAGATCGAGGCGTACCGCAAGACCCTCGAGGAGCTGCGGGTGAACCGAGCGCAGATGCGCACCCAGGCCGGCGGTGTGAAAGACGCGCTCGAGCGAAGCATCCGTGAGCGCAAGGAGCTCGATGGTCAGATAGAGACCATAAACCGCGACATCAGGGTCGACGGTGAGCGGGGCGAGGAGATAACCGGCAAGGTGGCCGCCCTCGAGAAGGAAAAGGAAGGACTCACCGCGCGCGAAACCGAGCTCAAGGGCAAACTCGAGGAGCTGCGCGAGTCGATCTCTACGCGGAACAAAGATCTTGTGAAAAAGGAACGGAGCCTCAAGTCCTCCATGGATCGCCTCGGAAAGCTCCAGTCGGAGGTGGAGAAGCTGCAGATGAGTGCGACGGAGACCGCCACCGAGATTCGAAACGTCTACGACAACTTCTCCGAGCGCCACTCCCGCGACCTCCACGAGTACGAGGATCGCATGTACGAGATCGGCAAGACGCAGGCGGATCTTCGTGCGGTCGTCTCTGGCATCCGCGAGGAAGAACAGGCTATCGGCAGCGTGAACCTCATGGCCCCCGAGGAGTTCGAGGAAATCAAGGAGCGCTACGACTTTCTCTCGGGGCAGCTCGAGGACCTGAGAAAGGCCCGCCAGGATCTGCTGCAGGTCACCGAGGAGATTCACCAGGAATCTACGCGACTCTTCCTCGAGACCTACGACAAGGTGAAAAAGAACTTCCACACCATGTTCCGCCGGCTCTTCGGCGGCGGGCGCGGGGAGCTTCGCCTGACCGACCCCGACAATGTCCTCGAGACCGGCATCGAAATCTTTGCCCAGCCACCGGGAAAGAAGCTGGAGAACATCACGCTTCTCTCGGGCGGAGAGCGATCGCTGACCGCCGTTTCGCTCCTTTTTGCCACCTACATGGTGAAGCCGTCCCCCTTCTGTCTCCTCGATGAGATAGATGCCGCTCTCGACGAAAACAACGTGGGTCGCTTCGTAAACATGTTGCAGGAGTTCTCGGTCTACAGTCAGTTCATCGTTATCACGCACAACAAGAAGACGGTCGCCGCGGCGAAGACGCTGTTGGGAGTTACGATGGAGGAACCGGGGGTCTCCAAGCTCGTGACGATGCGGATCGACAAGAAGGACCCGGTGCATGCGTAGCAGGCTGCTGCGGACGTTCAGGGACGACTGGCGCCTATCCGCGGCTGCGATCCTGGCTCTCGGTGTGCTTGCGGCGCTGGTCACCGTTCTTGCAGTACTCATCACCCGCCCCGCGTCAGAGCCCGGCGGCGAAGCGCCTCCGCCGGCGCCCGCTGGGGCCGACATCGGCCGTGCGCTGCCGGAAATCGGAGTGGAGGATTTCGTCGTGCCGAATGAGGGCGAGCGACTCGAGACCTGGTGGTGGCAACGCTACAGGATCCCGGGTGAGCCATGGGAGCCCGAGCAGGTGGAACGTTTCTGGCAGGATCCGCGTGAGCCTGCGCTGGAGTACCTGCGTATTCGAAACGACGAAGAAATCGAAAGGATTTTTCAGGACGTGCCGTAAATTAAGAACGAGGACTGTTCTCTGGGAGGGGATATGAACAAGCTCGCCGTCATCGCGGCTTTCCTCGCGCTTTCATCCTGCGCCACCTTCTCGGGCGATCCCGAATCGCCGGAGGAATCGCCCGACCAATCGCCGCCACGGGAGTCCGCGCCGTCGACGGAGCCCGAGGCCGGGGCCGAAACCACCGCGCCCGAGGCACCGCTGCCCGAGCCGCCCGCAGAGGATGCCGCCGGCGCCGACCCGCCCCCGGAAGAGGCGGGCGACCCCGAGGCGCTCAGCGAGCCCGAAACGCCCCCAGACCCCGACATTCCGCGGATGACATCCCCGCAGAGAGCCGCCGACGGGGCGCCGGCGCTACCCGCTCCCTCCATGCCGCCTGCCTCGGACGCCCCGGCTGTTCCTACGGCGCAGCGGGTAGCCCCGGAGCCGGCCCCGGGCCCCGAACCTGAGTCTCCCGAGGCTGAGCCCGAACCGGAACCCGAACCGGAACCTGCGCCCCGGGCCGCGCAACGGACCCCAGGGCCCGGGCAACGCGAGCCCCAACCCGAGCCCCAACCCGAGCCCCAGCGCGCGCAGCCCGAACCCGAACCCGAACCGGAG
>CAZVXU010000011.1:33534-36085 GCA_964631585.1 uncultured Spirochaetaceae bacterium
CGAGCCCCAACCCGAGCCCCAGCGCGCGCAGCCCGAACCCGAACCCGAACCGGAGCCGGAGCCGGAACCCGAACCCCAGCGCGATCCGCTTCCCCCGCAACGAAACGACGAACCCGCAACTGCCCGGCAGCCGGAGCCCGCGGTTTCGGACACGCGCCGGGCAGCTGTGGGAGATGAGGTGCGTCTGTCCCTCGGAGACGGGGGCTGGGTGTATCTTGGTGAGGAGAGCGGAGAGAACGGCCTTTCGTTCCGTCGGCGTTACTCCGAGGGCGGGGACACGATATTCGTGTTCTCCGTCGAGGAGCCCGGCGACTATGTCGTGCGGTTTCAGCGCCAGGACCTCGAGCGCGGCGTGTTCCGCGAAGAGCGGGTCGCCGTGGATGCCCGTCCGGAGCCTGCGACTGCCGATGGTGGCGAACGCGCCGAGGGTACCGAGACGCCGTCCCCGGGGCAGTCGGAGGCAGCCCAGGTGGCCGAGGTACTCGAGGAGGCCCCGGAGGAGCCCGTTCCCTCGGCGGACCTCGACGAGGCCTATGCGCTTCTCGAGGAAGGCCGGCGGGAGGCCGCTCTCGAGGCCTTCCTGCAGAGCTATCTCGCGGGGGACCCGGAAGTGCACGACCTCATCGCGCGGCTCGCCTATGAGCTCGGTCGCTGGGAGACCGCGGGATCGCACTGGAGCCGGAATCTGGATGCCGACGAGCCGTTTGCGCGGAACGCGCGCCTCGGGCTTTTTCGAACTGCGCTGGAAACCGACGACGCGGACACCGCCTGGGAGCTGTTCGGGCAGCTGGAAGAGGATGGGCGACCTGGCCCCGCGAGGCCGGCGGACCCCGCGAACCCCGCGACCACCACGGACCTCGCCGGAGCCGGCACGGCCGGCCCGGCGTCACCCACCGAAGTGACACCACCGGCCGAGGCAGCGGCGCCCGAAATCACCGAAGCGGAGCTCCTGCGGCTCGGCAATCTGCTGCTGGAGAGCGCCGATCCGTCGCGGGCGGTCGGTCCGCTCGAGGCCTACATGGACGCCGGGGGGACACCGGACGACCCGGCCGAGCTCTACTACCGCCTCGGACGCCTCCATGAGGACCGACGCGACGCCCGAGCGGCGATGGAGTACTATCGGCGCGTCGTGGACGAGTTTCCCCTCAGTCGTCACTGGCAGCCCGCGGAGGAGCGCATACAGTATCTCAGGCGTCATTTCTTCGACATCCGCTGACGGTTGACATCGGCGTTTTCGAAACAGTATAAATAACGCTACATCTTTCGGACTCCAGGACCATGCTCGATAGAATTTCCAACAAACTGAGCGATATCGTCCGGCAGGTATCCGGCAAATCCTCGATTACCGAGAAGAATGTCCAGGATGCCGTCGACGAGATAAAAGTTGCACTCCTCGAAGCAGACGTGAACCTGCGCGTGGTACGCCGTTTCGTGAACCACACGATCCGCGAGGCCACGGGTGAGGCGGTACTGCGCTCGGTCTCTCCCGCCCAGCAGTTCGTAAAGATCGTCCATGACAGGATGGTTGCCCTTCTCGGCGACGAGCGCCAGGATCTCGAGCTGAAAGGTCCTGATACCCAGTCGGTCATTCTCCTCGCAGGCCTGCAGGGGTCGGGGAAGACCACCACGGCGGCCAAGCTTGCGGCACATCTCAAGAACCGCGAGAATCGCACGCCGCTTCTCGTTGCCGCGGACCTCGTTCGCCCGGCGGCCATCGATCAGCTCGAGGTACTCGGCGAACAGGCCGGCATTCCCGTCTACGCCGACCGGAAAACGAAGGACCCCGTCAAGGTGGTCAAAGGCGCGCTCAAAGAGGCGAAGAGCAGAGGGCTCAACACCGTGCTCGTGGATACCTCGGGACGCCTGCAGATCGACGACGCACTCATGGCGGAGCTCGAGAAGGTCCGTAAGGTCGCCGATCCCCAGGAAGTGCTCCTCGTTGCAGACGCCATGACCGGTCAGAACGCGGTGGAGGTTGCAAAGACCTTCGATGAGCGCATGGACCTCTCCGGAGTCATTCTCAGTAAGTTCGACTCCGACACACGCGGCGGCGCAGCGCTCAGTCTCAAGAGCGTCACGGGCAAGCCCATTAAGTTCATTGGTGTCGGCGAGAAGATGGAGGACCTCGAGCCCTTCTACCCCGATCGCATGGCCTCCCGCATCCTCGGTATGGGCGACGTCGTGTCCCTCGTCGAGAAGGCGCAGGAGACCTACGACGAGGACGAGGCCGTCGCCCTTCAGAAGAAGATGCGCTCGGCCACGTTCACGCTCGAGGATTACCTCGATCAGTTTCAGCGCATGCGAAAGATGGGCTCGGTACAGTCCATGCTCGAGATGATTCCCGGCCTGAAGGGTCAGATCTCCGAGGACGACATTGACGAGAAGCAGATGAAGCACGAAGAGGCGATCATCCTCTCGATGACGCCCGAAGAACGAAAGAACCACAGGATTCTCGGTCCGCCACGTCGCAAGCGGATCGCGAGAGGAAGCGGAACTTCGGTGTACGAGGTGACGCGTCTTTTGAAAAAATTTGATAAGATGCGACAGACGA
>CAZVXU010000012.1:0-1406 GCA_964631585.1 uncultured Spirochaetaceae bacterium
GTCACCGATCGGCCGGGACACGATAGGCGTTATGCTGTCAATTGCAGTAAAGTAAAGGACGAGCTCGGATGGCGGCAGCGTCACAGTTTTTCCGAAGGCCTTGATGCAACGATACGCTGGTACATGGAGAACACCGAGTGGATTGAACTGGTTCGCTCGGGAGAGTACCGGAAGTGGATAGAGGACAATTACGCGCGGCGGTAGCTCGACTCCTGCTTGCTCTCGCCCTCGCGCTTGGCGTCGGACTCGGGCTGTCTTCCTGTCGGCTGATCTTTACCGACACGGGGCCGCTGGAGGTGAAGGTCTCAGGCGATGTGCTCATGCTCGCCTGGGACGGTGAGCCGGAGTCCCCGGTGCCCGACACGCCGTCCGCGCCCTCCCACTACGAGCTCTTCTACCGGGAGCGCGGCGCCCGGAACTGGACGAAGCTCGCCGCCACCGGTGGTCTCTCGGCGTTTTACACCATCACCTCGAACGACCTGCCGCACGGTGAGTACGAGTTTGCGGTGCGCTCGGTGCGAAACGACGGACGGACCTCCGACATGCATGCCTCCGGCGACTTCGACGCCTGGCCGACGGGCGGATGGTACGTGAAATGGGTGCCGGGCAAGTGAGATTGCCGGGCGGATGCGGCTACCACCCTTCGTGTGACAGTCCGGTGAGCAACCGTACATACTGCGTGAACATGAGGGGAAAGATGAGGGGAACGGGGATGGGAATACGGACTACGTTTATTGCGGTAATTCTCTGGATCAGTCTCGTCGGATTCGCCGCCGCGCAGGACGCCGAGGTGGCCGACGGCCAAGAGGCCGACGCTGATGCCTCCGCTCAGCAAGAGGTGGCCGGCGGTGAGGATGCGGCCGTTCGGGAGATGACGCCCGGGTTCATCTTCAACGCGAGTAATCTCCTCCTCGACCTCAGCGAGTACCAGGGCGGGCTCGGCGGCAAGTTTGACTACGGCGACTTTGCAGTTCGCGGCCTGTTCAGCTTCGAGCTCGAGAGCACCGAGGACGCAGGAACCAGAGACGACTTCGCACTGACCCTCGGTGCGGCGGTAGAGTTTCCTTTTTTCCACGGCCGCGTCACCCCCTACTGGGGCGGATTTATCGACGGCACCTACTCGAGTGAGTCGACTGAAACCAGTGGCGGTGACACCACGAAGACAACGTCCTTCGGTGGCTCCATCGGTCCTCTTCTCGGGGCGGAGGTGTTCATATTCGACTTCCTCTCCGCGTTCGCCGAGTACGGGCTGGCGTTCCGCGTGACGAGAAGCACCATCGAGCAGGAGACCGGCGGCAACAAGAGTGAGAACCAGACTACCAACTACGGGATCACCACCGAGCTCGGCAACGCCGGCTCCCTCGGCATCGTGATCTACCTCAAGGAACGGCCGATGGAGGAGTCGG
>CAZVXU010000012.1:1506-7744 GCA_964631585.1 uncultured Spirochaetaceae bacterium
CGATGATGCCGCGGACGAGGCGGCCGGGGAGGAAGCCGCGGAGTAGCGCGGCATGTCGCGGGCGTCGCCGAGTAGGGCGAGGGCGCCCTGGGATCACCGCCGAGATTTCCCGCGTTGACCGTACCCGCGCGCGGGTATAAACTCACAGTATTGTGGCACTATTCCGAATCATCGTATCTGCAATCCTTCTTATCGTGCTCGCCGTGCTCGTGGTGCTCAACCTCGATGCCACGACGAGTGTGAACCTCTTCGGCCGGGAGTTCGCTGAAGTCTCGGTCGTCGCCATCGGGCTCGTGAGCTTCGTCGCCGGCGTGGTGTACTCCTTCATCATCTACGTGGGGAACTACATCGCCAAATCGCGGCGCAACAAGCTCTCGAAGCGCGAGAGGACGGTCAAGGACAAAGAAAAGGCGGAAAAGGCCGACAAGAAGGGGAGAAAGGCGCTGCCTCCGGGCGGCACCGACATCGCGAATGCAGGGGCCTCCGGCGCGGGCACGGGCGGGACCGGCACCGCCTCGGGCGCGGCCTCCGGGCAGGCCGGAAGCGACTCGGGGGCCTCCTCCAAGTCGGGTGGCGGCGGGCTCTTCGGCCGCTTCAAAAAGAAGAAGAAGGGCGGAGAGGGCTCCTCGGCCGGGGCGTAACAGCCTCGCTGCGCCCCTCGGCGTTCTCGGGGACCCGTGCACCCCTTTCTCTTCTTACTCCACTCGGTAGCGGCCGTCGTAGCTGCGGCGGTGATCTTGGTCATCACACAGACACTTCACCTGGGGATTTCTCCCATGCCGAGCTCTCGCAAGGTCCGGCGCACGGTCCTCGAGGCCCTCTCAGACCTCCCCCGGGCACGCGGGTCGTGGACATCGGCGCAGGCTGGGGCGGGCTCATCGCCCGGGTCGCGCGCGAGCGTCCCGACCTGACGGAGGAGGGCTTCGAGCGCGAGCTGCCCCGGGACGTGCGGCTTGTCAGTGCCGTCTTCACGGTGCGCGGCTGGACGCCCGCGCGGACGATTGCGGTGCCCGACATGCACCGCAGCCGGGTGTACGTATACGAGCTAGAATAGTGCGTTTTAGACCTTTTGGACCTTGACAGAGCAGGGCGTGACGGGGTTCACTGTGTGCTCCATGATCGTGCCCTTTTCACTCGGCTCCTTCGCCGTTGCGACTGTCGCAGTGCTCTTCTCTCTTTGGTCGTTTTGGCAGTACCTCGTCGACCGCAGTGCCCGGTGGCGGCTGTGGGGTGCGGCCATCGCGCTCGACGCGGCGGCATTCGCGCTCGGGGCCTTCCTGCAGATGAACTCCGAGTCCTTGGTCCTGACGGTGGCCAGTGAGCGCATCCGGTACACCGCGCTCATCGTTCTCCCCGGCCTGTCATTTGTCTTCACCTCGACATGGCGTGCGATGAGCTCGCGCCGTTTGCTGTCTGTGCTGCTCGGCGTGAACGCGGTGCTCGTCTCCCTCGTGTGGCTCTCGCCGTGGATCGTCGCGCCCGCGCGGCGGGTGCTCGATTTCGCCTTGCTCGCCGTCCCCTACGTGGACGGGGTCCCCGGACCGCTCGCACTGCCGGTCCTCGCCTACCTCCTGGCGACCGCGCTCTTGCTCATGGCGGTGTGGCTGCGGCGTGCCCGCCACGGCTCGCGGCCCGCGTTGATCTTTCTGCTTGGATTTTCCTGGTGGACGATTCTTGGTTTTCACGATCTTGCGGCGAAGTACCTCATACTTGATACGGTGCCTTTTGTGGCCGAGTACGGCTTTCTGGGCTTTTCGCTGGCAGTCCTGGTCGTTGCAAACCGGGATTTTGCGGTCATGCGTCATAGCCTCGCCAATTCGCAAGAGCGGTTCCGGGCCATCCTGCATGCCTCGCCGCATGCGATGGTCGTGCTGACCCCGGCCGGAGAGGTAGAGTACGTCAACGCAGCCGTCACGCACCTCATGGGATGCTCCGACGGCGATATCCGCTCCGATGCCGGCGCCCTCATACCTCCGGGCGAGCTGCAGCGCCTGCGAAACCGCATCGGCGACGCCGCGCGACGGCTCGAGCCGCTTGTCTTCGAGACCACCGTGACCGGCTGCGACGGCGAGCTCATCGAGCTCGAGGGAAGCGGCACATGGATGGGGCCGGACCACGATCACGTCGATGGCTTTGTCTTCGTCCTCACCGACACGCGCGGCAGAAAGCGCGCGGAGACGGAGATGCGGCGCCTCGCCTACCAGGATCCTCTCACCGGCCTCCCGAACCGGACCGCCTTCGGCGAGCAGCTGGACAGGCTCCTGGAGAACTCACGTCGACAGGATGATCGCGACCACTGGGCACTTCTCTTTCTCGACCTCGACGATTTTAAGGACATAAACGACCGCTTCGGCCACGCAGCCGGCGACACGATTCTCACCCGCACCGCCGCCCGCCTGCGGGATGCCATCCGGCGCACCGACCACTGCTACCGCCTCGGCGGCGACGAGTTCCTCGTCGTGGTCACCAACGTGAAGGACGACGTGGAAGTCGCGAAGGTCGCCGCCAAGATCGTTGAGCATATCAGCAGGCCCCAGTCGATCGACAACTACGAAATGCGGGTTGGGGTGAGCGTCGGTATCACCGTCTACCCCCACGACGGGGGCGACCGGGAGCGCCTGCTCGCAAACGCTGACATCGCCATGTACGCGGCAAAGGCGGACGGCGAGAACTATCGCTTCTTTACCGAGGAGATGAACGTCGCCGCCGTACGTCGTATGGACATCGAGCACAGCCTTCCGCCGGCGATCGAGCACGGCGGTCTCGAACTCCACTACCAGCCCATTCTCGGCCCGGACGGCGAGCTCATCGGCTCCGAGAGCCTCGCGCGGTGGAATCACCCGAACTACGGGTGGATCAGCCCGGCGGAGTTCATCCCCATCGCCGAGCGCACCGGCGTGATCAGGGATCTCGGCTACTGGGTGATGGAGGAGGCGATGGCGCAACTCCGGCGCTGGATCGAGGCGGGGGGACCGTGGACGCGGGTCGGCATCAACCTTTCGCCCCGCCAGTTCGAGGATGACTCCCTGGTCGACAGCGTGCAGGAGCTGCTCGATCGCGTGGGGCTCGATCGAAGCTCCATCGTCTTCGAGATCACCGAGAGCTCGGTGATGCGAAACCCCGCGGCGGCCGTCACCCAGATCGAACGCCTGCGGGCGACGGGTGTGCGCTTCGCGCTTGATGACTTCGGCTCGGGCTATTCCGCTTTCAGCTACCTCAATCGCCTTCCCGTCGACATCATCAAGATAGATAACTCGTTTGTGGCACGCGCCGGGGAGTCCGACGGTGATGAGCGTACGCTCCGGACCCTCGTGGGCCTCGCCTTTGATCTCGGCATGGTAGTGGTCGTGGAGGGTATCGAGACCGCTGAGCAGGTAGCGCTGGCCCGCAGCATGGGCCCGGTGCGGATGCAGGGCTACTACTTCGCCCGACCCATGCCCGGTGACCGGATTCTCGCCTGGGCGAGGGAAACCGGTTGCATCGAGGCTTGACGAAGCCATATACCGTTCGGTATACTGCTGGTGATGGGAAACCGTACGCAGCTCATGGACGCGGCTCTCGACCTCTTCGCCGCCCGCGGGTATGACTCGGTGGGAGTGCAGGAGATTTGTACGCGCGCAGAGGTTACGAAGCCGACCCTCTATCACTACTTTTCGAACAAGCGCGGTCTGATTGATGCTGTGCTTTCGGCCTCAGTCGACGAGCTCCAAACCCGCCTCGAGCCCGCGCTCGCCTACGACGGTGACATGCCGGCGACCCTCGAGGGTATCATCGAGGTGTTTCTGAGCTTCACGGAGGAGCGCCCGCGGTTCATGCGGCTCCTGCTCTCGCTTCAGTATGCGGCCGAGCAGAGTGAGGCGCGAGAGGCCGTGCGGCCATACTACGAGCGCCTCTTCGAGCGGCTGAGGGCGCTGTTTCGTGAGGCGGCCGAGGACCATGGCAATATGCGCGGGCGGGAGGAGCCCTACGCGGTATCCTTTCTCGGCACCGTGTTCACCTACATTTATCTGCTGCTCGAGGGCAGGATCAGCCGGGATGAGTCGCTGGCCTTCCGGGTGATGCATCAGTTCTCACACGGAATCTACTCCTGAATCTTGTGAATCTCCTGAACGGAGAAAAGGAACGCTCGATATGAAACACTGGTGGCAGGACGCATTCTTCTATCACATCTATCCGCTGGGCTTCTGCGGCGCGGAGCCCGAAAACCCCGCTCCGGGGCACGGCATGGGGCCGGGCGCCGACGCGAGCGGCGGCGCCGGGAACCCCAGGGCGGCTGGCGGTAACGCTACCGGCGACAACCCCGGCCCGGCCGGCGGCGCCGGGGGCGGCGCGCCCGACCGCCTCGCGCGGATCGGCGACGCCCTCGGCGACATCTCGGCAACCGGCTGCAACGCCATCTACCTCGGGCCGGTGCTCGAGTCGAGCAGGCACGGCTATGACACCGCCGACTACTATCACACCGATCGCCGCCTCGGGGACGATGCGGCTCTCGCCCGCCTGGTGGAGCGCATCCACGAGGCCGGGATGCACGTCATCCTCGACGGCGTCTTCCATCACGTGGGACGTGACTTCTGGGCCTTCCGAAAGCTCCGCGAAGAGGGTGAACAGTCGGCCTATCGCAACTGGTTCCGGGGCGTGGATTTCTCTGCGGACAACCGCTTCGGCGATGGCTTCGTCTACCACGGCTGGGAGGGAAACGAGGACCTCGTCGCCCTCGACCTGACCAACCCCGACGTCGTCGATCACCTCCTCGGCGCGGTGGAGTGGATGATGAGGGACCTCGGCATCGACGGACTTCGCCTCGACGTGGCCTACCTGCTGAATGCCGACTTCATGCGGGCCCTTCGCGAGCGCACCCAGGCGGTGGCCGCGGACCTCGGCGGGGAGGAGTTCTGGCTGATGGGGGAGGCCATCCACGGCGACTACACCGAGCTCGTCGCGCCCGACCGCCTGCACAGCGCCACCAACTACGAGTGCTACAAGGGGCTGTGGTCCTCACACAACGACGGCAACTTCTTCGAGATCGCCCACTCGCTCTCCCGTCAGTTCGGACCCGGCGGTATCTACGAGGGGATGCTCCTCTACAACTTCGCCGACAACCACGACGTCGACCGGGTCGCCTCGGTGCTCGAAGACCCCGGCCACCTCTACTCCCTCTACGCCCTGCTCATGACCATGCCCGGCATTCCGTCCGTCTACTACGGAAGCGAGTACGGCCAAACCGGGGCCCGCCGGGGCGGCAGCGACCGCGACCTCCGTCCCCGCTGGGAGGAGATCGACAAGTCCGACACCGGCATTCGCGATCACCTCGCCGGGCTGCAGGAGCATCGTCGTGCACACCCTGCGCTTCGGGTGGGCGGCTACCGGCAGCTCCACGTGGACCACACGACGCTGGTGTTCGAGCGCACTGCGGTCGCGGGCGCGGCGGGCGAGGGCGGCAGCCCGGGTGACGGCGGCCGCCCAGGCGGTGCCGCCGCCGACGGAGAAGCCGCCGGCCCGGTCATCGTGGCGGTCAACGCCGCCGGCGAGGGGACGGAGGTTGAAGTGGAGACTGAAGCCGGCGCGCGGAAACTCAGCGTTCCGGCGTACGGGTACCGGGTGCTGGCGGTGTAAGCTCAGCCGCCCGGCACGAGCATGGGAGGCGGTGTCTCGCCCTCGGGAACGAAAACGAAGGCAGCCGAGTTCATGCAGTAGCGCTGGCCGGTGGGCTTGGGCCCGTCGGGAAAGACGTGGCCGAGGTGGGAGCCGGAGAGGGAGTCCATCACCTCGATCCGCCGGGAGAACAGGCTCTTGTCGATGCGGTAGGCAACTGCGTCCGGTGCAATGGGCTTCGTGAAGCTCGGCCAGCCGGTGCCGGAGTCGAACTTGTCATCGGAATGAAAGAGCGGCTGCCCCGTCGCGGCCGAATAGTAGACACCGGCGCGCTTGTTGCCGTTGAGCTCGCCGGTGAAGGCGCGCTCTGTGCCCTGCTCACGCAGCACGTGAAACTGCGCGGGCTCGAGGCGCTTCTGCCACTCCTGGCGGGAGAGCTCGACGGGGAAGGGGATCTCGGCCCGCTCGGAATGCATCGGGCGCTTGTCCGGGTCGTATGTGTCGGTCTGAGAGACGAGGGGAGTGCCGTCAACCTCGATATCGGAAACCAGGGCGGAGACCTTCTTCTGTGCCTCCTGCCGGCTTGCGAACTGCTCTTCGCGAATGGATCGTGTGTCCTGTGTCATGCCCCATAATATGCACACGC
>CAZVXU010000012.1:7844-34042 GCA_964631585.1 uncultured Spirochaetaceae bacterium
CGGAGACACAACTCGAAAAGAGAAAGCTCACGATGACGAGGATGATGATCAGTTTACGCATTCGATCCCCCTGCGCCGAATAATAGGCGGATTCAATGTCGGGTGCAAGAATGAATTCGCCCTCGGAATGCGTCCGGGCGCGGACTCACCGGTCTTCGCTTCGGATCTCCACCGTCTTGATCGTGTCGCCCTTCTCGATGCGATCGACCACATCGGCCCCCTTCGTCACTTTGCCGAACACGGTGTGCTTTCCGTTGAGGTGGGGCTGCGGCGAGTGGGTGATGAAGAACTGGCTTCCGTTTGTGTTGGGACCGGCGTTGGCCATCGATGCGACCTTCGCCTCGTGCTTGAGCGGGTTATTCTTTGTCTCATCCTCGAAGCGATAGCCGGGGCCGCCGCGGCCGGTGCCGGTGGGGTCGCCGGTCTGCACCATGAAGTCGTCTATGACCCGGTGAAAGCTGATTCCGTCGTAGAACGACTGCTCTGCGAGAAAGACGAAGTTATTCACGGTTTTCGGGGCGTGCTCCGGAAACAGCTGCAGCTCGATCTCTCCCTTTGTTGTCTCGAGAACGGCGACGTAGGTTTTGTCGGTATCGATCTGCATCTCAGGAGGATTGTCCCATTGTTGTGAGCTCATTATGTGTACTCCTCGGGGGTCGATTGATTGGGGCTCACCTTACCCGATTTAGCGCGGATGTTCCAATAGTGGGGCAGATTTCCGGTCGAATGTGCATCGAACACTTGACTCAAGCGATAGAATACTCTACTATGATGTCAATCTCGGATTTCGTGAGCGCTTTCGGTACGTTTCCTTTCTGGTTAGACGACAGACAAAGCTGATTCACGCCCCGGAGAAATCACCACTTGTCTGCCACGTGCAGAAGGAGAAACGTTTATGGCTAGTAAGCTGTACGTAGGAAATCTTAACTTTCAAACCCAGGAGCATGAGCTCCGCGACCTCTTCAGCCAGCATGGCGAAGTACTGTCGGCCAACGTGATCAGCGATCGGGAAACCGGCCGCTCTCGTGGCTTCGGCTTCGTCGAAATGGCGACCGAAGAGGGAGCTCGTGCTGCTGAGAGCGCACTCGACGGTCAGGACTTTGACGGTCGTCAGCTCAAGGTAAACGAAGCAAAGCCCCGTAACGACCGCCGCTAAGCGACGCCGTTACACGGTTTAGACCACACACAGAAGACGGACGGACCGCAGCTTGCGGTTCCGCCCGTCTTTTTTTTGTCCGCCGACCCGCCGAGACTCGGGTTGTGTCCTGGCCGATCCGGCCGTGCAATTGTTGTTGGAGAAGGTTCCGCAAAATCTGCGGTTTTCCATGTTATACTGGGAAAACAGCGACGAAATCAGTCATACGTGAGGGTGTGCCCCAGCGCAGGGGCGTATCCGGGAGACGCAACCGGAGGGGACGGGACGTGACCTCCGGTGCCGCGCCACGTAATCGAGACACGTCCCGGGAGGAGTGCCGCATGAGTGAGGAGTTGCTGAAGACCCCATTAAACGATTGGCACCGGGCGAACGGAGGCAAGCTGGTTCCCTTTGCCGGATGGGATATGCCCATCCAGTACGAACGGGGACCGATAGCGGAACACCGGCTCGTCAGACGCTCGGCCGGACTTTTCGACATAACCCATATGGGCCGGTTCACCGCCCGCGGCGATCGGGCCGCGGAGCTGCTCGACTATCTGATAACCAGCGACATCGGCGGGCTGAGTCAATACGGGTCAGGCTACGGCCTGCTCTGCCGGGAGGACGGCGGGATTCTTGATGATCTCTTCACGTATCGAATGCCCGACCACTATCTCATCGTGGTAAACGCGGCAAATCGCAAGAAGGACTTCGACTGGATTTCTCGCCAGGCCCGGGAGAAAGACGTGAAGATCAAAGACATCTCGGATCGTATGGGCATGCTTGCTCTGCAGGGGCCGAATGCCATTCCGCTCATGGACGCCCTCACCGGCGGTGAAACATCCGGTATCGAACGGTTCTACTGCAAGCCCCTGGAGCTACTGGGCGTCTCGTTGCTGGTGGGACGAACCGGCTACACCGGGGAGGACGGCGTCGAGCTGTACGTGCCGTCCGAGGCGCTCCACACCGTGTGGGAGGGGCTGCTCGAAGCGGGGCAGAAACATGATGTCGAAATAGGGCCCGTGGGCCTTGCAGCACGCGACAGCCTGCGCTTCGAACCGGCATTTCCTCTCTACGGCCATGAGCTCACCGAGGAAGTCACGCCGGTGGAAGCGCGGCTGAAATGGGCATGCGCGACGGACAAGGACTTCATCGGCAAACCGGTCATAGAACGGCAGATCCGGGAAGGCACCAGGCGCAGGCTCGTAACATTGCGACTCATCGACAAGGGTGTACCCCGGCAGGGCTTCACCGTCCTGAACGAGCAAGAGGAGCCGATCGGCGAGATCGTCTCCGGCATGTACGCTCCGACGGTGGACGCCTACTGCGCGAATGCCTATGTCGAAGCGGAGTATCGCAAGAGCGGAACCGTGTTACTCGTACAGATTCGCAATCGGATGAAACGGGCGGAGGTCGTCAAACGGCCGTTGTACAAACCGGCCTACCGAAGCTGAGTCGAAAACCCCAGGGGGAAGGAGGAGCCATGGCTTACATAGGAAATACCGACGCCGACAGGCAGAAGATGCTCGAGCGCATCGGCGTGGAGTCGGTCGACGAGCTATTCGGAGTTGTGCCGAAAGATGCCCGATTCCCGGATCTCGAGCTCCCACCGGCCTTATCGGAGGCGGAAGTACTCGAGGAGCTGCAGCAATTGGCGGGGAAGAACGGGTGCCCGGACCGCAACGTTTCTTTCCTCGGTGCGGGTGCGTACAACCGGTTCGTTCCCTCGGTCGTTCCCTACCTCGCCGGCCGTGGTGAGTTCGTCACCGCCTACACCCCGTACCAGCCCGAGGCCAGCCAGGGAACACTGCAGGCCCTGTTCGAGTACCAGTCCATGGTGGCCGATCTCACCGGCATGGACGTCGTCAACGCCTCGCACTATGACGGCGCGACCTCGGTAGCGGAAGCGGCGCTGATGAGCATACACATTTCCCGGGACAAACGACGCCGCGTGGTCGTCTCGCCGGGCCTCCATCCCGAGTACGTGGAAACGGCCAGGACGTATCTGCAGGCGATGAACGCGGAGGTGGTAGGCGACGAGCGGGATGCAGACGGAGAGTATGCGGATCCGACACGCCTCGTGGAGCTTGCAGATGAGAACACGGCCTGCGTCGTTGTGCAATACCCGGATTTCTTCGGCCGACTATACTCCCTCGAGGGAGTGGCGGATGCGGTACACGAGAAAGGCGCGCTTCTCGTGGTGCACATCGACCCCATCGCCCTCGGCCTGTTCCGCAGTCCCGGCTCCTGCGGTGCCGACATCGTCACCGGTGAAGGGCAGCCTCTCGGCATGCCGCTGAGTTTCGGCGGCCCCTACCTCGGTATCTTTGCCTGTCGTCGGGATTACGTGCGGAAGCTACCGGGACGCCTGGCCGGGCAAACCGTGGACACCGAGGGCCGCCGAGGCTTCGTCCTGACCCTGAGTACCCGCGAACAGCACATCCGGCGGGAGAAAGCCACGAGTAACATCTGTACCAACCAGGGACTCATGGCGCTGCATGCCGCCTTGTACCTGGCGGCGATGGGATCACAAGGGCTACGCACGGTGGCGGAGCTCTCCTATCACCGCAGCCATTACGCCGCCGCACGGCTCGACGAGCTCGACGGTTTCTCGGCCCGTACCGGGGTCCCGTTTTTCAGCGAGTTCGTGCTCGACTGCCCCGTCGCGGCGGAGCGTATCGTAAGCCGCGCCTGCGAAAAGGGCGTCATGCCCGGCTTCGACCTCGGCCGCTACTATCCCGGCCGCAAGAATCAACTCCTGGTATGCGTGACCGAAATGAACCCGAAAGCGCAGATCGACACGCTTCGTGAGACGCTCGAGGAGGTGACCCGATGAATACGATGAACACGGCACGGAACGAGGGGGCGTTCCCCCTCATCTGGGACATCTCGAGCCCAGGTAGAAACAGCCGGAGGTTTCCGGCGCTCGACGTACCGGAAGCACAGCTTCCCGACGATCTGGTTCGCGACGCGGATCCCGAGTCGGGCTCGGACCCGTTACCCCTTCCGGACGTGAGCGAGCTCGACCTCGTACGGCACTATACGCGACTATCGCAGTCCAACTTCAGTATCGACACCAACTTCTATCCCCTCGGCTCGTGCACCATGAAGTACAACCCCAAGGTGAACGAGGCCGCAGCGGCGATGCCGGGGTTCACGCGTCAGCATCCGCAGCTTCCACAGGAGCTGTCGCAGGGGTCCCTCGAGCTGATGTATCGCCTTCAGGGGCTTCTCGCGGAGATTTCCGGCTATGCCGGCATCTCCCTGCAGCCTGCCGCAGGCGCGCAGGGAGAGCTCACCGGTGTGCTCATGATCAGAGCCTACCACGCGTCGCGCGGGGACACCGCCCGCCGGAAGATGCTGATTCCCGACAGCGCCCACGGCACGAATCCGGCCACGGTGACCATGGCCGGATTCCAGGCAGTACAACTGCCGTCGGACGATCGGGGCAATGTCGATCTCGACGCGCTTCGAGAGAACTGCACCGAGGAAACCGCCGGCCTCATGATCACGAACCCCAATACCGTCGGCCTGTTTGAAGAGCATATCGAGGAGGTGGTTCGCACGGTCCATCAGTGCGGCGGGCTCGTCTACGGTGACGGCGCCAACCTGAACGCGCTGACGGGCATTCTCCGCCCGGGCGACGTCGGCATCGACGTCATGCATTTCAACCTCCACAAGACATTCTCCACGCCCCACGGTGGCGGTGGGCCGGGTGCCGGTCCGGTCGGCGCAGCGCCCACCCTGGTGGATTTCCTCCCCGGCCCCCTCGTTACCGCCGAAGGGAACGAGGGGTATCGCCTCCTCAGGCCGGCGCAGTCGATCGGCCGGATGAAGTCGTTCCTGGGCAACTTCGGCATGCTCATACGGGCGTTCACCTACATCATGATGCACGGCCCCGACGGCCTGCGGACGATGGCCGAGAACGCCGTGCTCAATGCGAACTATCTGAAAAAGCTCGTCGAGGACACGTATCAGGTCAAATACCCGCGCACCTGCATGCACGAGTTCGTTGCAATGGGCACGGTGGCAGAGGGCATCCACACCATGGATATCGCCAAGCGCCTGCTCGACTACGGATTTCACGCGCCCACGGTGTACTTTCCGCTGATCGTCAAAGAGGCGCTCATGATCGAGCCCACCGAGTCGGAGACGCGGGAGACGGTAGAAGCCTTTGCCGAAGCCATGCGGGCGATTGCGGAGGAGGCGAGGAGCTCCCCGGACCTCCTGCACGAGGCGCCGCATGCCATGCCTCTGCGGCGTCTCGATGAGGCGAAAGCGGCGAAAGAGCTTATACTTCGCCGTGTGCTCTAATGGATCGAGTGGATATGACGATACCCGAGTGTAGAGCCGAGCTTGAGCGGCACCACGAGCGTCTGAAAGAAGCGAAGGAGTACGACGCCAAGCTTGCGGCCCTCCGCGAGATCGTCCTCCACACCGCCACCTACCTTTCGCTGGCGTACGAGGAGGAAGCCCTCCAGGATTACAGGACTATCGAGAAGATGGCCCGAAAGTCGCTGAAACTGGTGGAGGAGGATATGTTTGTCCCGCGCCGCTACCAGGAGAACGGCCAGAGCTGGAGAGCCACCATAGGGCTGAACAGTATCGGGCTGGACTTCTTCATCGTCCAATCGGCGGTCGAACGCGTCTTTGCGGAATCCGGGAAGTATACCGAGGAGCTTCCCGACGACGCGTTCGGGCATCCGCTGCTTGCCGGGCTGAAGAGGGGGGTGAAGCCGCTTCTCGGGCACGACAAGCGGCATCCGGAGTTCTCGATCCGCGAAACAACGGACGGAATCCGCCGCGGCGTCTCTCCGACTGAATAGCACGGCGAACCTCCGAACGTAAAACGGGCCGCCGGGTGTCCCCGGCGGCCCTGCCATCATCGCAGCGAGCTAACACAACGCCACAGCGGGCATGTGCCGCCGCTCGATCATGTCTGCTTGCGGAAGTACTTGTCCTCGTAATCCCGGAGCATCTTGAAGACCACACCGCTCAGCGCGATCAGCGCAACGAGGTTCGGCAGGATCATCAGACCGTTGAAGGCGTCCGAGAGGTTCCACACGAACCCGAGAGAAGCAACGGAGCCCAGGAAGACCAGCAGGACCCATACGTACTTGTAGTACACGGCGATCTTGGGACCCGTGATGTACTCGAGCGACTTATAGCCATAGTAGTACCACGTCAGGATCGTCGTAAAAGCAAAGAGCAGCAAGCCGAAGGAGACGATGTACTGCCCGAACATCGGAAGCGCAAGATCGTAGGCCCGGGCGGTCAGCGGCGCACCGTCGAGGTTGTCCATGACGTTCATCATGCCGTCGGAGCCGATGGTAATGACCGGCGAGATGAAGATAACGAGCGCCGTCATCGTACACACCACGATGGTGTCGAGGAACGACCCCAGCGATGCGATCAGACCCTGGCGCACCGGGTCCTCCGTCTGCGCAGCGGCGTGCGCGATTGGCGCACTACCGAGCCCCGCCTCGTTGGAGAACACGCCGCGGGCCACACCGAAGCGGACGACCGAGCCGAGAAAGCCACCGGCGACCGCCCTTCCGTTGAATGCGTTGCCGAAGATCCAGCCGAACGCCCGCGGCAGGAACTCTATGTTGGCAAAGATGACCCACAGCGAGCCGACGACGTAGATCACGGCCATGAAGGGCACCAGCCGCTCGGCGACCGACGCAATACGCTTGATGCCGCCGATAACGACCAGGCCGACAAGGACGGCCACGACGAGGCCCGAGATCCAGTGCGGTATTGCCACCGATTCGTTGAGCGAGCCGGCGATGGCGTTACTCTGCACCATGTTCCCGATGCCGAAGGAGGCAACGAACGCGAACAGGGCAAAGAGCCAACCGAGCCACTTCCAGTTGCCGCCGTAGCGCTCCTCCATGCCGACGCTCGCGTAGTACATCGGACCACCGGATTTCTCGCCGAACTCATCCGTAGTCCGGTACCTTACGGCGAGCACCGCCTCGGCAAACTTGATCGCGCCTCCGAACACCGCAGTGACCCACATCCAGAAGACGGCACCCGGACCGCCTGCTGCAATCGCAGTCGCGACACCGCCGATGTTTCCCGTGCCGATGGTGGCCGACAGGGTTGTCATCAGCGCGGCAAAGGGATTTATGTCCCCCTCTCCACTTACGTCCTTGGAGAAGAGGTACTTGAACGCCTTGCCGATTCTGCGGTACTGGACGAACTTTGTTCCGACCGTGAGCGTGATGCCGGCGACAAAGAGGATCGTAATGATCACCGGCCCCCATGCAAACGATCCTGCAGCTGCAACTGCTAACTCAATAGCTTCCATCTGTCACTCCTTTGCTGATAGATTCGCGTAGTACACGACGACGCCTCTGTCCGGCGGAATGTCGGAAGGAACCGGACTCTAGAGCAGAACATGCCTCCTCTTTTTTTAGGCTTTCTCCTCCCTTATGGTAAATGCGTTCCTGACTGCGCGCAAGAACGAAAATTGACTGTTTCCGAAACGCCGGGTATCCGTTACAGTCAAAGAGTAGTCAGTATCTCCGTGGTCACACCGAAGGAGGAAGCATGGCACGACTGGACCCCACCAAGATGGAAGACTGGGAAATCTCTGAAGAAGCCGAGAAGCACATGAAGAGGATTCAACACGTGGCTTCGGAGCTGGGCGCGGAAGACGAGGAGTTGCTGCCCTACGGCCACTATCTGGGCAAGCTCGATTACATGAAGATGATGAATCGTCTCTCCGGACGCCCGAACGGAAAGTATATCGAAGTCACCGCCATCACCCCCACGCCACTTGGCGAGGGGAAGACCACCACGAGCATGGGTCTGGTCGAAGGCCTGGGGGCGCTTGGCAGGAACGTTACGGGCGCCATCCGACAACCCTCAGGCGGACCTACCTTCAATATCAAAGGATCCGCCGCCGGCGGGGGCTTATCCCAGTGCATACCGTTGAGTGAGTTCAGCCTGGGACTCACCGGCGACATCGACGCCATCACCAACGCTCACAATCTTGGCATGGTAGCCCTCACTTCCCGGCTGCAGCACGAGTTCAACTACGGCGACAAGACCCTGGCCAAGAAGAACCTGAAGCGGCTCAATATCGACCCCTACAATCCGGCGGTCGGCTGGGTGATGGACTTCTCCGCCCAGGCGCTGCGGAACATCCTAATCGGGCTCGGCGGGAAAATGGACGGGTTTCCGATGGAGTCGAGCTTCCAGATTACCGTCTCCTCAGAGCTCATGGCCATTCTGTCGGTTGCCAACGACCTCGACGACATGCGTAACCGCATCGCCAAAATGACCCTTGGATTCAACAAACAGGGTGACCCCGTCTCCGCCGGCGATCTCGAGGTGGACGGTGCGATGACCGCCATCATGGTCAAGGCGATCAACCCGACACTGATGCAGACCCTGGAAGGACAGCCGGTACTGGTGCACGCCGGCCCCTTTGCCAACATCGCCATCGGCCAGTCGTCGATTATTGCCGACAAGCTCGGCCTCAAGACCTCCGACTACCACGTGACTGAAAGCGGCTTCGGCGCCGACATCGGTTTCGAGAAGTTCTGGAACCTGAAGACCCGCTTTTCCGGGCTCACCCCGGACGTTTCGGTGATCGTTGCCACCATCCGGGCACTCAAGATGCACGGCGGCGGACCGAAAGTCGTCGCAGGTAAGGCGTTGGACGAGGCGTACACAAAGGAAAACCTGGAGCTCGTGGAGAAGGGCTGTGAGAATCTCGTGGCGCACATCGAGACCGTCAGGAAGAGCGGTATCACTCCCGTGGTAGCTATCAACGACTTCCCGACCGATACCGAGGCCGAGCGGGATATCATCCGCAAGACCGCCGAGCAGGCGGGCGCCAAAGTAGCTGTCTCGACCCACTGGGCCAGGGGCGGCGAAGGTGCCCGGGAGCTTGCCGAAGCGGTGATAGAGGCCGCCGAAGAGCCCGGCGAGTTCCGCCGTCTCTACGACGCCGGCACGCCGATCCGGGAGAGCATCGAACGCATCGCCACGGAAGTGTACGGCGCCGACGGCGTTTCCTACAACGAAGAGGCCGAGAAGAAGATTAAAACGATCGAAGAGGACCCGGAGGTTTCGAAGTACGGCGTGTGCGTGGCCAAGACTCAGTTCAGCCTCTCTCACGACCCGGCGCTCAAGGGCCGGCCGAAAGGCTGGACCATGCCGGTCAAGGACGTCTCGGTGTACCACGGCGCAGAGTTGATCGTGCCCTTTGCCGGAGACATCAAGCTGATGCCGGGTACGGCCTCCGACCCCGCATTCCGCAGGATCGACGTGGACACGAAGACCGGCAAGGTCAAAGGCATGTTCTAAGGCTCAGGCGCACGAGCCGGACCGGAGGCGAGGTGCGCTACGAGCCCGCGATGCGTCCCGGCCGGGTATAGATGTTGAGCCGCCCGCCCCGGGCGAAGCCCACCACCGTAATGCCCCGCTCGTCGGCGAGGTCGATGGCGTGCGTGGTCACCGCCGCCCGGCCGGCAACCACGGGGACCTTCAGTCGCATCGCTTTGGTGACCATCTCCGAGCTGATTCGCCCCGTGGCAAGCAGCACACCCCGGCCGAGGTCCCGCCCGTCGAGGAGCGCTCGGCCGAGCACCTTGTCGACGGCATTGTGCCTGCCCACATCCTCATAGAGGTAGAGGAGCCGCTCGCCCTCGCAATAGGCTGCCTGGTGCGTGGCTCCCGTCATTTCGAACACCGGTGAGGCCGCGCGAAGGCCGTTCAGCCACGCCAGTATGGACTCAGCGGCAACCACCGTTCCGCCGCCGGCGCTCATCCGCTCTTCCACGGTCACCGGCGTCCCGAACAGGCTCGAGCCGCAGCTCGAGGTCACGAGGCCCCGCTCCGCTCCCCGCAGCCGCTCGGGATCGACGTCAAGCTCCATGCGCACGCTGCGCAGGCGGTAATCGGGCTCCACGCTTACCACCTCTTCGCGTCGTCGAACCAGGCCCAGATAACAGGCAAAGCCCACCGCCATCTCCCGCAGGGCCTGCGGCAGGCACAGGACCGTGGCGAGCTCCACCGAGTTTGCGTGGATTTTGACCGGCCACTCACAGGCAACGATATCCCGCCGCCTCGGCGCGGCTTGCGAAGCAGACGGGGGCCCGGCGGCCGACGCCGCCCCGGCGTCGGCGGGGGCGTGGCGCTCGCCCCGGCCGCCGACGCGGGTAATCATCCCGAACTGCACGGGAAGCGGCTCTACGTCATGGTAGAAGTGCCCGAGCACCCGTATGTCGTCGGGGGAGTCGATGTCGGCAAAGGTCAACTCCGGCCGGCCCGTGAACGCCACCTCACAGACGCCGGTGCGGTCGAAGAGCGCCCGGATCGCCCTGCCGCTACCGTCTGCGAGGAGGTCTTCGAGCGTTGGGACGAGGCGGGTTTCCATCACGGAGAAGACCGGCTCGGGACGTCCGTCGACGACAGCCATCGCCGCGGGATGATGCGAGCGTCGGGCGACGGCGAGGAGGTGCGCCATGGCCTCCTCGCCGATGCCGGGCATGTCGCAGGGGAGAAACAGCACGTGCGGCGTTTCCGCCCGGTGCAGGACCGAGAGCATCCCGCCGAGCGGGCCGAGCCCGTCGCGCTCGTCGGGAATCTGCGATACCTCAAGCAGGTGCCGAAGTCGCGCGGGGCGGTTCGTAGAGACCACGACGCGAGGGAACATCGTCCGAAGGCGCCGCACGAGCTTCACCGCAAGCGGCTCCCCGTCGACGCGGAGCATCTCCTTCGGATAACCGAGCCGGGCGCTCCCTCCCCCGCAGAGCAGTGCCGCCGTGGTGTCTTCGAAGATGTGGCTCGCTCCATTCACGTCCGCGCGGCTCACCTCCGGGCGGCCGTTGCCCCCGCAGGCACCCTCTCGGTGCGGCGGGCGAGCTTCACCGCGCAGACCTTGAGCTCGGGAATCTTGGCCACGGGGTCGAGGGCGTCGTTGGTGAGGGCATTGGCCGGCGCCTCGCGGAAATGAAACGGTATGAAGACTTGTCCCGCCGCTATTCGCTCGGTGACGACCGCCGTGGCGCGGATCGTCCCCCTGCGTGAGGCAATCTCCACGGTCTCACCATCTGCAATGCCCTCCCGGCGGGCATCGTCGGGGTGTATCTCTACCGGCGTCGGCGGTGAAATCTGTTCGAGGCCCGGGCTGCGCCGCGTGAGGGTTCCGCTGTGAAAGTGGTAGAGGAGCCGCCCGGTGGTGAGGATGTAGCGGTACTCCTCGTCGGGGTTTTCATCGGGGCGGCGGAACTCCACCGCGTGGAAACGCCCGAGTCCTCGGGCGAACCTGCCCTTGTGCAGATACGGCGTCCCTGGATCCTCGGAGTCCCGGCACGGCCACTGCAGGCCGCCCCCCTCGAGCCGTTCGACGCTCATGCCACCGTAGAGGGGGGTCAGCCGGGCAATTTCATCGAGCGTCTGCGCCGAGTCGCCCGTGCCGATGGGTCGCCCCATCCGCTCAGCCAGTTCGCAGAGGATCCGTGCATCGTCACGGGCCTCCCCGGGAGAATTGAGGGCACGGCGAAGGAGCTGTACCCGCCGTTCGGTGTTGGTGAAGCTCCCGGTCTTCTCGGCAAAGGATGCCGCCGGGAGAACCACGTCCGCAAGCTCCGCCGTGTCGGAGAGAAAGATGTCCTGGACGACGAGAAAATCCACCTTCTGCAGCGCCTCCCGCACGTGATTGGCGTTCGGGTCGCTTATGATCGGATTCTCACCCATGATGTAGAGCGCTCGCAGGCCGCCGTCGAAGGCCGCGTTCATCATCTCCACGACGGTCAGACCGCTGCCGCCGGGCGGACGCACCCCCCAAGCCGCCTCGAACGTATCGAGCACGCTCGACTCGCTCACCTTCTGGTAACCGGGAAGGGTGTTGGGGAGCGCCCCCATGTCGCAGGCGCCCTGCACGTTGTTCTGTCCCCGCAGGGGATTGATGCCGGTGGATTCCCGGCCGACATTCCCGGTAAGCATCGCCAGGTTCGCCAGGGCAAGGACGTTATCCGTGCCGGTGGTGTGCTGCGTGATGCCCATGCTGTAGACGATGGAGGCGCGCTCGGCTGTCCCGTAGGTCCGTGCGGCCGTGCGAATCTCCTCCGCCGATACGCCGGTGATCAGCGCGGCCCACTCGGGCGTGCAGTGGGCAAGGGAATCTCTGAACTCCTCGAAATTCTCGGTGCGCTCCTCGATGAACGCGGTGTCCGTGAGTCCCTCATTGAGGATAACGTGCATCATCGCGTTGAACAGCGCGACGTCGCTCCCCGAGCGCTGCCGCAGGTGCTGCGAGGCGTAGCGGGTGAGAGGTATGGCGCGGGGGTCGGCCACGATGAGCCGTGCGTCATGTTCGCGCACCGCCGCAATGATATCGAGCGCGGCGATCGGATGGGCCTCGGTCGTGTTCGATCCGGTCACGAGGATGCAGTCGGCGTTTCGCAGCTCGGCCATCGAGTTGGTCATCGCTCCGCTGCCGAAGGCCCGCGCGAGACCGGCAACGGTGGAGGCATGGCAGAGTCGCGCGCAATGATCGACGTTGTTCGTGCCGATGACGCCACGCATGAATTTCTGAAAGAGGTAGTTCTCCTCGTTCGTGCACTTGGCCGAGGACAGTCCCCCCACGGCGTCCGCGCCGTGCCGCTCGACGGTTTCCCGCAGCCGCGAGGCCACCGTCTCGAGGGCATCGTCCCAGTCGGTTTCCTCCAGCTGCCCGTTTCGCCGCACGAGCGGGCGGGTGAGCCGATCGGGAGAGGAGACGAAGTCGAGGCCGAACCGCCCCTTCACGCAGAGGCTCCCGGCGTTGACCGGGGAGCGTCGCTCGCCCCGGATTTCCGCAATGCGATTGTTCCGCGTTCCGAGATCCATCTCGCAGCCGCACCCGCAGTACACGCAGACCGTTCGCGTCCATGCCGTAGCCGGAACACGCTCGGCTCGGGTCCACAAGGCACCGACAGGACAGAGGTCTATGCACTCGCCGCAGGACTCACAGGTCGATTCGCGAACCGGCCGGTCACCGAATGCGGCGATCCTGCTTTCGAACCCGCGCCCCGCCACCTCGATCGCGCCGACGCCGCGAATCTCGTCGCAGGCGCGCACGCACAGTCCGCAGAGGATGCACCGCTCGAGGTCCCGGGTGTAAAACGGATCGCTCTCGTCGAACTCGGCCTCGCGCTCGAGCACCGGCATCCGCCGCTCGCCGACACCCAGATAGGCGGCCGCATCCTGTAGCTCGCATCGCCCGTTCGCCACGCAGGTGAGGCAGTCCAGGGGATGATCGGAGATCAGAAGCTCGCAGATCGTCCGCCGCACCTCGTTGACCCGGTCGGTATTGGTGCGCACGACCATCCCGTCGGCTGCGGTGGTCGCACAGGATGCGGGCAATCCCTTTTTTCCTTCGATCTCCACGAGGCACAGACGGCAGGCGCCGAAGGGCTCGAGCAGCCGATGAGGGGCCTTCTCATCGCCGACCTGGGGTCCCGCGCACAACGCCGGTATGTACACGCCTGACGCGCGCGCCGCTTCGAGCACCGTCGCTCCCGCCGGTGCCGTCGTCTTTCGGCCGTCTATTTCGATCTCGACTCTCGCGGGATTACTCAATGGCTTTCGACCTCCTGCCGCTTGCCGGTGAACACTGCGCCGGTCGGACAGACGTCACGGCACACACCGCATCGAATGCACTGCCCGGAGTCGATCACGAACGGCTCACCGACTTTGCCCTGTGCACGGTCCTCGTCCCCGGCTTTCCACGGCGGTTTCCCCACGTTCCCGGCGATACAGTCCACGGGGCATTCCCGCGCGCATCTGCCGCAGCAGATACACAGCTCGGGATCGATGGAGAACTCGGTAAGCGCCGCACATACCCCCGCCGGACAGTAGCCCCCGTGTATGTGGGCGTCGTATTCGTCGGCGAAATACCGCACGGTGGTGAGAGCCGGATTCGGCGCCGTCTGCCCGAGCCCGCACAACGAGCCGGCCTTCACCGCCTCCGCGATCTCCTCGAGCAACTCGGCGTCCTCCGGGGCAGCCTGCCCGCTCACCGCGCGCTCGAGGATGTGGAGCATCTGCCGGGTTCCGAGCCTGCACGGGGCGCACTTTCCGCAGGACTCCCGCTGGGTGAACTCGAGGAAGTAGCGGGCAATTTCGACCATGCAGGTCTCATCGTCCATGACCACCATGCCGCCGGAGCCCATGATCGAGCCGGCCTGCGTCAGATTCTCGTAGTCCACCGGGAGGTCTATCATCGAGGCCGGCAGACATCCCCCGCTCGGGCCGCCGGTCTGTACGGCCTTCAGCGGCTTGTCGCGCAGCGTCCCTCCGCCGATTTCGTAGACGATGTCCCGCAGCGTGGTACCCAAGGGCACCTCGATGAGGCCCGTTCGGTTGATTTTGCCCGCCAGCGCGAAGGTCTTGGTTCCCGGCGAGGACTCGGTTCCGAAACCGGCGAACCAGTCTCCGCCCCGCTCGATGATAACCGGGATGTTTGCCAGGGTTTCCACGTTGTTGATATTGGTGGGTCTGCCGAACAGCCCCTCCTGGGCGGGAAACGGCGGGCGAAACCGCGGCATGCCGCGCCGGCCCTCGATGGAGGCGAGAAGCGCCGTCTCCTCGCCGCAGACGAACGCGCCCGCACCCTCCATGATGTTGATGCGCAGGGAACGTTCCGAATCGAGGATGCTCTCGCCGAGAAGCCCGTAGTTCTCTGCAGTGGCAATTGCCTTGCGAAGTCTTGCCACCGCCAGCGGGTACTCGGCTCGGACGTATATGTAGGCTTCCGCGGCGCCGATAGCCAGAGCGGCAATGGCGATGCCTTCTATCACTGTGTGGGGGTCGCTTTCGAGCACCGCCCTGTCCATGAAGGCGCCGGGGTCGCCCTCGTCGGCATTGCAGATGACGTACTTCTCTTCCCCGGGTTCGGCACGGCACAGCTCCCACTTCCTGCCGGTGGGGAAACCCGCGCCGCCTCTGCCGCGGATACCGGAGCGCTTCACCTCGGCGATGATGTCTTCCGGTTTCATCGCAAGGGCCCGATCGAGAGAGTGATACCCCCCGTTTGCGATGTAGTGGTCGATGCTCTCCGGGTGCGTGTGGCCGCAGTTGCGCAGAACGATGCGCGTTTGCGGGGCGATCATCGGATGGTCGGCGAAGCGCGGAACATCGCCCCCCGGACTGCCGTCCATCACCGCTACCGCCTTTTTTGCGTCCACCTTACCGTCGAGAAGCAGGCCGTCGAGGAGCTTTGGCACGTCCTTCGGCGCGACCTTCCCGAAGAGAATGGAAGGTCTGCCGGGAAACGAGGCCTCCAGTAGCGGCTCGGAATAACACAGGCCCAGGCAGCCGGTCTCCTCTACGGCTGCGTCGGGCAGCCGTTCCGCCGCCCACTGCCGAGCCGCATCGAGCACCGCAGCGGCGCCGGAAGCTCTGCCGCAGGTGGCCATACCGACCAGAATCCTGCCGCGGTCCTCGCCGGTGAATCCGTCCCACTCCGCCTGCGCGCGTTCTCGTATCTCCGCGAAGGTCACTTCGTTTCCTCCACCAGCCGTCCGGCGCTTCGGGGGCTCTGCGATCCGTACACCCTGCCGTTTACGATGACCACCGGGGCAAGCGCGCATGAGCCGAAGCACGCCGCGCTCTCCAGCGTATACTTTGCGTCCGGCGTCGTCTCGCCGGGCCTGGTCCCAAGGGTTCGCGAGAGATCGTCCAGGATTTTCTCTCCGCCGCGTACGTGACAGGCCGTACCGTTACAAACGGTGATGACGTTCTCTCCGCGCGGGGTAAGACTGAACTGCGAGTAGAAGGTGGCAACGCCGTAGACCCTGGTCTCTGCGATGCCGAGGTGACGGGCAACTTCCCGCATGGCTTCCTCGGGGAGATAATCGAACTCGCGCTGCACGTCCTGGAGAAGCGGAATGAGGCGTGGGGGAGCCGGTTGGTGGCGAGCAAGCACGGCCGCGAGCCGGGTGCGGAAGTCCGTGGCGTATTCCCTGGAATGGACGCCGGTCTCACTCATAGATCCGCTCCTTGCCTGTTGAAGCACAGGCTCAGAAACTGATTGTTCCCTTTTACGCCATGATAACAGTTTGAGTAATAAAATCAAGGGTTCGCGGCATCGGCGAATGGAGCGCCCCCTCGGCTTCCGGTCGCGCTTCGGGTCAACTCATGCTATGCTTCGCTGAGGCGGAAGAATGCGGTTCAAGGCTCGACGAACGAAAGCACAGACAAACCGGATTTTCATTCTTGCGGGAGCCTTTGCCGTTTTCTCGACGCTGGCGTACATCGTCGGCGGCTCCGGCCCCGGAACGGCCCTCGTCGTCGTCTCCGGTCTGATCGTTGCCGTCTTTGCCCTCGAGCAGGCCAAGCTCGGTTGGTACTACGAAGTCGGCAGGGACGCATTGGTCGTGCGCCGCACCTTCAGGCGGTACATCATCCGGGGAACCGTGATCGCCCGAGTCGCCAGGATCGGCTGGCCCGGAGTGACCGAACGTGTGCACGCGATTCGTGAGGGCCGGGGGCCGCAGACGGGCGGGAGCCGGCAGGTTGCTATCGGACGGCTCATCGGGTTCAGCTCCGTTCCCATCCCGATTCGCGAGGGGCCCCCATCGGGCCCGGAGGTGTTCATTCTGGTCGGCCTCGAGGACGGCCGCGAATACATCCTGAGCCCGTCCAACCCGGAGTCCTTCGTGAAAGAGATGCATCGGCTCCTCAACCTCGCACGGCGGAAGGGGTAACCCGTCGCTCGGCGATCGCCTACCCCGCGGCCCGCCGCTCGGCGAGCGCCTCGTAGAGCTCGAGGGTCTTTTTCGCGATCGCCCGCCAGCTGAACTGCTCCTCCGCCCGCCTGCGGCCGGCCTCGCCCATGCGCTTCGCGAGGGCGGGGTCACCGGCGATGCGGTTTATCCCGGCGGCAAGCCCATGGGAGAAAGCTTGCGGTTCCTTGGGGCTGAAGGTGCCCGGTTCGAGCGCGAGATCGACGAGGATGCCGGTCTCCTCGGGGACCACCACTTCCGGGATGCCCCCCACACGTGAGGCCACCACCGGCGTCTCGCAGGCCATGGCCTCGAGATTTATTATCCCGAAGGGCTCGTAGACCGAGGGGCAGGCGAAGACCGTCGCGTGGGAGTAAAACTGGATGACATCACGCCGGCTCACCATTTCATCGATCCAGGTGATGCCCGCCCGCTGTTCCCGCGCACGGGCGACACGATCGGTCATCTCGCGGGCGATGTGCTCGGTGTCGGGTGCACCGGCGAGGAGCACCACCTGTATCCGCGGGTCGATTTCGGGAATCGCGTCCACCAGATGAATGATGCCCTTCTGCCGGGTGACGCGGCCGACGAAGAGCACGAATGGCTTCCCGGGGTCGACGCCGTATCGCTCGAGGGCGTCGGTCTCCCCGGTGGGACGATATTCGTCGAGGTCGATGCCGTTGTGGATCACGTGGGTCTTCGTCTCGGCGGCGCCGAAGTGGTCGAAGACGTCGTTTCGGGTCTCCCGCGAGACGGCAATGACGGCGTCTGCGCCCTGAATCGCGGTGCGCTCCATCCAGCTGCTCAGGTGATAAGCCGGCCCGAGCTGTTCCGCCTTCCAGGGTCGAAGCGGCTCGAGGGAGTGTGTGGTGAGCAGGAACGGGATGTCCCAGAGCTGTCCGGCGAGGAGCCCTCCCATCTGCGTGTACCAGGTGTGACAGTGGACCACGTCGGCATCGAGGGTGTCCTTGGCCATGGCGAGGCTGCGGGAGAAGGCGCCCAGAGCTCCGGTAAAGCGTGAGTCGGTGTTGTGTGTCATCTCGTCCCAGGGTTGATAGCCCCGTACGGTGAGGTTGCCGTCGGTGTAGCTCTGCTCGCCGAAGCAGCGAACCTCCACGGCGACGAACTCCGCGAGCGCCCGGCTGAGATACTCCACGTGCACGCCGGCTCCGCCGTAGACATGGGGCGGGTATTCGTTTGTAAAGAGTGCGACCTTGTTGATGCTCATGTCTCAAGAGCATAAACCAGAATCCTGCGTTCCTACAGCGAAATCTCAGATCGATGTCTTGCCACCGCATACGGGCGCGTGAACAATAAGAGTATGTCCGGCATTCCCAGCGAGCTCCCGCGCCCCGAGATACAGCGCGGCCGGCGCCTCGTTCGCCGCTTCGCCACCCTGAACGGGGTCTCGGTGGTACTGCTGATGGACAGCATGCTCATCCTCTACGCCATCCGAAACGGCGTGGGAGACTCCGCCCTCGCAGCCCTTGCCTCGTTCATCCACCTCACGATGCCTCTCATGATCGTCGGCAAACACCTCACCGCCCGCATCGGGGCGGCGCGTACCTGGGGGCTCGGCTGGACGCTCAGGAATCTGTCGGTGCTGATTCTGGTGATCGCCCCGTTCCTGCCGGTGGATGCCCCGCAATGGGCGCGGACCGCGATCATCCTCGCCGGGGGCTTCGGATTCGCGGCGTTCCGCGCGGTTGGACTTGTGGGCAATTCCCCGCTCATCGGGGAGATTACGACCGGCGCCGACCGTGGGCGTTTCATCTCTGGAAACTGGGTGCGCGCGACGACCGCGCAGCTACTTACGCTCGTGGTCGTCATTATCGTGCTCAACCGCGTGCCGCGGACCTGGGTGTTTCAGATGCTCATAGGTTTCGGCGGCATGCTGGGGATGTACGTCGGCTGGGTGCTTTCCCACGTTCCCGAGTCCACCGTGCCGCGGCGTTCCGCGCGGAAGCCGATCGCAGAGGTTCTCTCTCGGGTGTGGCATCTGCCGCCCATGCGAAAGACCCTCTACGCGTGGTCAAGCGGTATTGCCGCCTTCACGGTGGTGATCCCCTTTGCCGTCATCACCGTAAAGAACGGCTACGGGCTCTCCGACTACGAAGCGTTAAGCCTCTCTCTGGTTACCCTCTCCGGCGGCATGCTTGCGAGCATCGTGAACAGTATCGTTGCCGACCGGGTGGGGCCGCGACCGCTCATCATCATTTATGTCTCTGTTCTCGCCCTGGTGGGAGTCTACTGGGGCATGGCCCCCGCGGAGTTCTACCTCATACCGACGCTGCTGGCCTTCTTTCTCGCCGGATACAGCAAGTTCGGGGTGATCGTGGTCATTAACCAGTACTTCCTCAGCATCGTCGAGGGCGGTGATCGGGTGGGAAGCGCCATGGTGATGCGCATCGTCTCCGGCGCCGTGGCCGGTCTAATCGGGGCCGTCATCGGCGGCGGCATCCTCGGGGTGCTGCACGGCCTCGGCTTCGAGGGGATGGACATCTACCGTACCTACTTCCGCATCGCTGCCCTGGGGCTCGTGGCGTTGATTCCGGTGGTGCGTCGCCTCGACCGCCTCGACCGCCTCGAGGAATGGCCGGTGCGTGATGCGGTGCTGCTCCTCCTCCGTCCCTGGCGCATTCTGCGGATGCGGCGGGAGGGGTAGGCGTTCGGTCACTGCGCGGACGACTCGAGCTCTTCCCAGCGACGATAGGCGTCGGCAATCTCTTTGTCGAGAACTGCGAGGCGCTCGGTGAGCTCCCGCACCGCCGCGCCCGCGTCCCCGCCGGCATCCTCCGTCCCCGCTTCACCGCCGGCCTGCTGCCGCGCCTCGGCCCCTGCCTCGCCCCGGTAGAGGGCGGGGTCCTGCAGGCGCTCGTGAATCTCCGCCTGCTCGGTTTCGAGCTCGGCAATCCGGTCCGGGAGCGACTCGAGCTCGCGCTGTTCCCTGTAGCTGATCCCGCGCGGCTTCTCGGTTTTGGGCTTGCGCTTCGCGCCGCCGGCCGCCTTTGCGCCCGCGCCTCCTGCGCCCGCACCGCGGAACTTGGCGCCGCCACCGCCGGTGTCCCCCCGGCCGCCGGGTTTGCTGCCGCCGGCCCGCAGCCGTGCCGCCTCTTCCTCACGCCAGTCGGAGTAGCCCCCCGAGTACTCGATCACCGTGCCGTCGTCCGTCCCCGGCAGGACGAGGCACTCGGTGACCACGTTGTCGAGAAACTCACGGTCATGGCTGACGAGGATGATGGTTCCCTCGTAATCGATGAGAAGCGCCTCGAGGAGCTCGAGAGTTTCCGCGTCCAAATCGTTAGTCGGCTCGTCGAGCACCAGGACGTTGGATGGGCGGGCGAAGAGCTTGGCGAGGAGGAGGCGATTCGTCTCGCCGCCTGAGATCCCGCGAGCGGGTTTTTTCATCTCCTCCGGTGTGAAGAGGAACTCCTTGAGATAACCGATGAGGTGCCGTTCGCGACCGTGGTAGCGCACCGAATCGTAGCCGCCGCCGACGTTGTCGTAGATCGACTTCTCAGGGTCGATACCGGCGCGCATCTGATCGAAGTAGACGACCTCGAGGCCGGTGCCGTGCCGAACGCTGCCCCGGTCGGGCTCGAGTTCGCCGAGGAGCAGTCTGACGAGGGTGGTCTTGCCGCTGCCGTTGGGTCCGACAATGCCGAGCCGGTCGCCGCGCTCGATGAGGGTGCCCAGGCCCGAAACGATGGGAGTCGCGCCGTAGCTGAAGGTGAGATCCTCAGTCTCGATGACGATGGTACCCGAGCGACGGGCAGTCTCGATGGACATCCGGGCGGTGCCCTGCCGCTCCCGGCGCCGCCGGTGCTCCTCGCGCATCGCCTCGAGCCGCCGGACGCGGCCCTCATCGCGGGTGCGGCGCGCCTTCACGCCCTTGTCGTACCACGCCTCTTCGGCGGCAAGCTTCTTGTCGAACTCCCGCCGCTCGGTTTCTTCCTGTTCGAGCTGGGCCTCGCGGCGCCGGACGAACTCATCATAGTCTGTCTCGGCAAGGTAGAGTCGGCCGCGGTCGAGCTCGGCTACCCGAGTGGTGAATCGGCGCGCGAGCGCGCGGTCGTGGGTGACCATGATGATCGCGCGCTTCTCCACGCCTGCGAGGCGCAGCAGGTAATCCTCGAGCCACAGGACGGTATCGATGTCGAGGTGATTGGTGGGCTCATCGAGGAGGAGCGCGTCGGCTCCCGCCGCGAGCGTGCGGGCGAGAAGCACCCGCCGGATGACCCCGCCGGAGGCCGTTGCCACCTCGGCCCCGGCGTCCACGCCGAGTCGGGTCAGAAACTGCTCGGCTTCGAGCCTGCGGGCGGCGAGTGCCTCGGGGTCCCGGGCGTTATCGCCATCGCCCTCGGGGTCGCCGCTATCCGTGGCGCCGCCCGCGGCCACATCGATGGCCGCGCCGGAGAGCCCGCGTGGGATTTGCTGGGGGAGATAGGCGAGGTGGGCGCCGCTTTGCAGGCTCACGCGGCCCTCATCCGGGGTTAGCTCTCCCGAGGCTATCCGGAGCAGCGTCGACTTCCCGCTACCGTTTCGCCCCACGAGGGTGATGCGGTCGCCGGGGTCGACGTGCAGCGAGACGCCCTCGAGGAGCGCCTCGCCTGCGATGTGGTAGTGAACGTCGTGTATGCCGAGAAGTGCCACCGGCGCACGGTAGCACGGTCGGGGGGCGCGTTGCTACGCGGGGGGTCGCCGATCCTACGCGCGGGCTCCTCTTACCCCAGTGCGCTCGCGAGGCTGCCGCTCACCCCTGCGAGCGAGCCATCATATCCATGAGCCCGCCGCCGTTATAAACGTTCGAGAACCCGGCCTGCTGCAGCATACGCACCGCGTAGGCGCTCCGGGCACCGGAGGCGCAGTACAACGTTATCTCACGGTCTTTCTGGCCGAGATGTTCCACGTAGCTCCCGATGTCGTCGAGCGGCACGTTGACCGCGCCCTGCACGGCGCCCATGTTGAACTCCTCCGGCGTCCTCACGTCCACAACAAGTGGCTCGCTTCCGCCGAATCCGCCCGTGTCGGCCGTCTCGGTCTCACGCTCGACCTCCGTCCCCGCGGCGACCGTGGCATCCGCAGTGCCGCCCGCGTTGGCACGGGCGCTATCCGTAGCGGTATCTCCGGCGGCGAACACATCTTTCGCCTCGACGCTGCGCAACGTGACGTCGAAGTGCTCGTAGCCCACCGCCCGGGCGTAGCGCTCGATGCTGGTGTGGCCGCCGGAGACGTTGTAGACGGCCTCGAAGCCGGCCTGCATCAGCTGTCGCAGGGCCTGGTGGCCCTCTTTGCCGTCCTCGCTGATGATGAGCACGGGCATGTCCTTCGGCACCTGGCTCGTTCGCATGAGAAGCTGCTTGAGCGTAACCGGGTGCGAGCCCCGCACGTGTGAGCGCTCGAAGCTGAAGGGATCGCGCAGGTCGATGGCGACCATCGGCTGACTGAGGTCCGCGGCGAAGCTGTCGAGCTCGGCTGCGGTGAGCGAGGGACTTGCGCCGCTCATGCGGTTTTCGGCGACGAACGCCGCCATGTTCAGCGCATCGTTGGCGCTCCCGAAGGGCGGGGCGTAGGCGAAGTCGAGCTCGGCGAGGCGGCTGACAGTCATGCCGCTTGCTATCGCCGTAGAGAGCACGTCGAGGCGCTTGTCCGCGCCCTCCGCACCGGCGGTCTGTCCGCCGAGAATCCGGCCGGTCTCGCGCTCGTAAACCAGGAGCACCGTCACCGGCGTGGCGCCGGGATAGTAGGAGGTGTGGTTTTCCTTATGGACCACCACGCTCTCCGCGTCGAAGCCCGCCGCCTTTGCCTGTGCGAGGGAGAGCCCGGTGGAGCCCGCGGTTGCCTCGAAGAGCTTGACGATAGAGGTTCCCTGGGCACCGGTGTAGGCGTGGCGCTCGCCGAGGGCGTTGGAGGCGGCGATGCGTCCCTGGCGGTTCGCGGGGCCGGCGAGCGGTATGCGCACTTTGCGGTCACTCACGGTGTGATCGATTTCCACCATGTCGCCCGCGGCAAAGATGTGAGGATCACTTGTCCGCAGATACTCATCGACCACGAGGCCGCCTGACTCGCCGATTTCGAGGCCTGCCTCCTGCGCGAGGGTGAGGGTGGGCTTCACGCCGACCGACATCAGCACCATCTCGGCGGGAAGCGTGCGCCCGTCGTCGAGCACGACCACATCGTCATCTATGCGCGTGACCGAGGCGGAGGTATGCACGCCCACGTCGTAGGCCTCGAGCTCTTCGGTGAGATAGCCGGCGATCTCCGCCTCTACGTTCGGCATGACGTGCGGCAGCCGCTCGACTACCTCGACGTCCATGCCACGCTTTCGAAGCGCCTCGACCATCTCGAGGCCGATGAAGCCGCCGCCGACGACAACCGCCGAGCGCGGTTCCTCAGTCTCGATCCAGCTGTCTATAGCATCCATGTCCCTGAGGGTCCACAGCGAGAACACGTGAGGCTTCTCCACACCGGGGATCGGCGGCACAAAGGGCTTCCCGCCCTGTGCGAGGATCAGTGAATCGTAGGAGACTTCCACTTCCTCGCCGTCGGTCTTCCGCCGGGCTCGTACGATTCGTGCCTCGCGATCGATTGCGATGACCTCGGTCTCCACTTCGACCTGCACATTGTACTGCTCACGGAAGCTCTCCGGGCTCTGCAGGATCAGCTTCGACCTCCGGTCGATGTCCCGGCTGATGTAGTAGGGGAGACCACAGTTGGCGAAGGAGATATCCGGCCCCGCCTCGAGTACGGTGATCTCCGCGTCCGCGGATATCCTGCGCGCGCGAGCGGCTGCAGTGGCGCCCGCAGCGACTCCGCCTATGATTACGATGCGATCCATTTCGTGCTCCTTGTATATATTTCTTTTTATATATACCGAAGGAGCGATTATATGTCAAGTGGTGGGGACAAAAACCCGGGGCGCGGCATGCCGCCCGCACTCCTACAACAGTAACTCCCCGCCGGTGAATCGGCGCAGAGCTTCCTCGTCTATCTCGATCCCGAGACCCGGCCCGTCGGGGATCTCGAGCATTCCCTCCTCGTCGAGCACCCAGCCGCCGGAGACCAGCTCGTCGACGTAGGCCGAGCCGGCGATGTACTCGATGAGGTCGGTCTGCGGAAGCGCCGACGCAAGCTGCAGATCGGCGGCGACGCCGATTGCTGTGTTCCAGCCGTGGGGGATGAGCCGTGCGCCGTCAGTCTCCGCCATCCAGGCGATGCGGCGGCTCTCGGTGAGGCCGCCGACTTTCGTCGCATCGGGCTGAACGATATCGAAGGCGCCGGCGCGAATGAACGGCGCGAAGGACTGCCTGCGCGTGAGGACTTCTCCGCCCGCAATGGGGACGGAGGTGTGACGGCGGAGTTCGGCGAAGTCCTCGAGGGCGTCCGGTCTCAACGGCTCCTCGAACCAGCCCACATCGTAGTCGGCGAGCATTTCGGCGGTGCGAAGCGCCCAGCTATAGCCGTGGGGCCAGTACGCATCACTTGCGCCGGCGTCGACCAGGAGCTGCGCATCGGGGCCCACCGCCTCCCGCGCCGCCTGAACGATGTGCTCGTCCTTCCGCGCGCTTCCCTTTCCGAAGGGGCCCCAGCCGATCTTGAAGGCCCGGTAGCCCTGCTCGACAATCGGCGCGAGCTTGTCGGCGAGGCGCGACGGCTCGTCGGTGAGGACGGAGGCGTAAGGCCGCACGCGGTCGCGGTAGCGTCCGCCGAGGAGGCGTCCTACCGGCTGCCCGGTCGCCTTCCCGAGGATGTCCCACAGGGCGATATCGATGCCGCTTATGGTGTTTGTGATGGCGCCGCCGCGGCCGAGCCAGAAGGTGTTCTGCCGCAGCTTCTCGCTTACCCGCTCGGGTTCGAGGGCGTTCTCGTCCCGGTACAAGGGCTCGAGCACGTCGAGGGCGGCCTTCACCAGCCCGTCGTTCGTGAATACGCTGCCGTATCCGACGATGTCCTCGCTTGTGAGCACCGCGACGATCGTATGTACGCAATCCTCGGCCTCGAGCTCGTCACTCCAGCCCCCGGGCGGTGTGGCCCCCTTCAGACCGACTGCGCGTATCTCCCGAATTTCCATGGCAGGCACCTCTCTTCTCCCATTCAGCATAGCATGGAATGAGAAGTGAACGTCGACGGTCGACTCAGGACATAACCCTCCGGTATGGAGGCCGCAACCCGCAGCCTCGCGCGAGGCTGGGTGGCCGCCTACCGAATTCGCTATGCGGCCGTGCTCATCCTCATCGCTGCCGGCATTCTGCTTGTGGCCCTCTTTTTCGTGCAGCGGCTTCGCAGGCCCGTGGCCCGTCCCGCTGTGCAATGAGGTGATGATTGGACGCCATGAATTGACGCGGCGGGCGAATGCAGCGATGATGCCCGAATGCTACTGTCCTACATCAAGCTGGCGCTCGGCCCGATCCTCTGGGGCGGTGCGCTGGTTGCCGGGCGGGTCGTTTCCGCCGATCTCCCGCCGTTAACCATCACCTGGGTGCGCTTCGCGCTGGTAAGCATCATGCTTCTTCCGGTGGTGCGCCTTCGCGAGGGCAGGCTGCCCCGGCCGAGTCGGAGCGACCTTCTGGTGCTTCTCATGCTCAGCGTCACCGGGGTGGTGATGTTCAACCTTTTTCTGTTCTCGGGCTTGCGGACGGTGACGGCCGTGCGGAGCTCCGTCATCCTCTCGCTCTCGCCCTCGGTGGTCGCCCTGGTGATGGTGACGCTGTTTCGCGAGCGGGCGGGGTGGAACACCGTCATCGGCATCATCGTGGCCTTCGTCGGCGCGGTGGTGACGATAACCAACGGCGACCCGGCACGCGTGCTCGCCGGCGGTATCTCGATCGGAGATCTCTTCCTGCTCGGGTGCGTTCTCTCGTGGTCGGCCTACACCATCATCGCCCGCTACGCGATGCGGAACCTCGCGTCTCTTACGGTGCTCGCGTACTCGTCGGTCATCGGCACGCTGCTTCTCACTCCGGTAGCCGCACGTGCCGACGTCGTCACCGAGTTCGCTGCGGCAACGCTCGCGACGTGGTTCTCCTTCGCCTACCTCGTCTTCGGCGCCGCAGGCCTTGCCTACCTCATGTACTACGAGGGCATCCGCGAGGTCGGGCCGAACCGCGCGGCGGTCTTCATAAACCTCGAGCCGGTGACCGCGATCCTCCTCGGTGTGGGATTGCTTGGCGAAGGGCTCTCGGCGCCCCTTCTCATCGGCGCGGCGCTCGTCATTCTCGGGCTCTATCTCGTGAATCGCCCCCAGCGCGGGGTCGTCGCCGAGACAGCCATGGAGGCTTCTCCGCCGCGGGCATAGACCGAGGCGATGCGCCCCATGAGGCGCTCGCGCTTGGACT
>CAZVXU010000013.1:0-30130 GCA_964631585.1 uncultured Spirochaetaceae bacterium
TGCCCGCCGATGCCATACCGGACGACCTCGTGGTGCTCGACCGCTACGCAGACGTTTTGACCCTGAACCGAAGCGGGCTCTCACTTCGCGCCGTTCTCATCCCCGACCTTCTCGCCATGGTCGAGGCGGCGCGGCAGGACGACATCCTGCTTCCGATTTCCTCGACCTACCGCAGTTACGAGTATCAGGCCGGGCTCTTCGAGCGCCACGTGGAGAATCTGGGCGAGGAGGAAGCCTCGCGGGTTTCCGCGCGACCGGGTACCTCCCAGCACCAGCTCGGCACCGCACTGGATTTCGGAAGCATTACCCTCGAGTTCGCCGACACCGCGGCCGGGAAGTGGGTTGCCGCGCATGCCGGCGATTACGGGTTTTCCATGTCCTATCCCGACGGATACGAGGATCTCACCGGGTACTGCTACGAGCCCTGGCACTTCCGATGGATCGGACGTACCGCAACCGAGATGGAGGCCGCCTTCTTCGACGGCCTGCAGCAGCACATGCTCGAGTTCTGGAACGAACACGCAGGCGAGCTTCGCGGGAAGCTGAAATGACCCTTTCCGAGCTCCCGGGAATCCCCGAGACGGCGGGATAGATGGAACTGCTTGCTCCCGCCGGAAATCTCGAGAAGCTCGAGGCGGCGTATCGCTACGGCGCCGATGCCGCTTACGCCGGGGTGGAGTCCTTTTCCCTTCGCGCGAGGGCGGACAACTTCGACCTCTCCGACCCGGATTCCGTCGCGCGCGTCAAGGGTGAGCGAGAGCTTTACTGTGCGCTCAACGTCTACTTCCACGAGGCCGACCTCGCGCGCCTCGAGGAGCGCATGGAGGCGATCGCCGCCTTCCCCTTCGACGCCTTCATCGTGAGCGATCCGGGCATCATTCCCCTGCTCCGGCGGCACGTGCCGGAGGCGGAGCTTCATTTGTCCACGCAGGCAAACTGCGTGAACTCGGAGGCGGCGAAGTTCTACCGGGACATCGGCTTCAGCCGCATCGTCCTCGGCAGGGAGCTCTCCCTCGATGAGATCGCGGCGATTCGCACCTCCGTCCCCGACGTGGAGCTCGAGGCCTTCGTGCACGGTGCGATGTGTCTTGCCTACTCGGGGCGCTGCTTTCTCAGCGCGTGGATGGTCGACCGGTCGGCGAACCGGGGCGGCTGCGCACACTCCTGCCGCTGGACGTACCGACCGCAGGATCGCCTCTACTTCATCGAGGAGGAAAAGCGCCGGGGGGAGTTCTATCCGGTGATCGAAGGAGAGAACTTCACCTCCATTCTCTCCTCGAAAGATATCCGCATGATCGATTACCTCGCCGAGATGCGTGATGCGGGGATTGATGTGTTGAAGATCGAGGGGCGCATGAAGTCCGCCTACTACACAGCCGTGGTAACTCGCGCCTATCGCAAACAGCTCGACCACGTCCTCACCGGCTCACCTGCGGCCGACGAGGTGGCCGCCTTCGTCGCCGAGCTCGACAAGGTGAGCCGGCGCGAGTCATCGACAGGATTTTACTTCGGCCGGGAAGAGGTTGAGGTTCCCACCGAGACCGAGTACAGCCGGGACTATACCTTCCTCGGCACCGTCGGTGCGGAGCGGAGTCCCGGCTGCTACGAGCTGCACCTGAAAAACCGCATCGAGGCCGGGATGCGCCTCGAGCTTCTCGGCCCCCACCTTCCCTTCATCGAAGACGACGCGTTCGAGCTTCTCGACGAGAAGGGGGCGGCGACGGCGGCGATCAACCACAACGCCCGAGGCTTCATCCGCCCGGGGGTAGCTGTGGAGCCGGGCTACCTCATCCGGATTTATCGGCCCGACGCGCCGAACTGAGTGGCGCCGGCAGCCCGCACGCCGCCCGGTACCAACACGGTTGTTGATACTTAAGGCGGGTAGATATAGGCTGGGAGCATGTCAGACGCCACCGAACGACTGAAAGGCCTCGGGATCCTCGTCCCCGAGATTCTTCTCCCGCGCGAGGGGGTGGACCTCTCGAAATGGGCTGTCATCGCCTGCGATCAGCACACCTCGAATCCCGATTACTGGCGGCAGGTCGAGCAAACTACCGATGATGCACCCTCCACGTTGAACCTCGTGTTTCCGGAGGTGTACCTCGAGGGCGGCGACATCGATGCCCGCGTTTCCGCCATTCGCGAGAGTATGGAGCGCTACCTCGCCGAAGGCCTTCTCGAGCCGCACGGCCCGCTCGCAGTGTTCACCGAGCGCTTCACACGTGGGGGGCAGCCCCGCCGCGGCCTCGTAGTCGCCATCGATCTCGAGCGCTACGACTACGCCCCCGGCTCCACCAGCCTCATACGCGCCACCGAGGAGACCATCCTCTCGCGCCTCCCCGTCCGCGAGCGTATCAGATCCGGCGCCCCCCTTGAGCTGCCGCACGTAATGCTCCTCCTCGATGACCCCGACAACACGGTCTTCGGCGCCCTGGAGTCGGCCCGCGAGGCGCTTCGCCCCCTCTACGACACCGAACTCATGCTCGGCGGCGGACATATCCGCGGTTACGCGGTGGAGGACGAGCCCGCTCTCCAGGCCATGGCCGCGCCTCTCGAGTCTCTTGCCGATCCCGTTCAGCTCGCCTGCCGCTACGGCAGCGACGATGAGCTCCTGCTTGCGGTCGGCGACGGCAACCACTCCCTCGCGTCAGCCAAAGGTGTGTGGGAGGCGGAGAAAGCCGCCGGTGCCGACCCCGAAACCCATCCGGGACGCTACGCCCTGGTGGAGATCGTAAACCTGTACGACCCGGCCCTGACCATCGAGCCCATCCACCGCATCCTCGTCGGTGCCGACGCGGCCCGGGTACAGGCAGCACTTCAGAGCATCGATGGTGCGAGCTGGGAAGAGGTCGACGATCCGGCGGCCGCAATCGAACGCACTCGCGGCGCGGCCGACGAGTTCTGCTTCATTCACCGCAGCGCTGCGGCCGTCTTCTCGGCAGCCGGCGACGACACCGCACTGCCCCAGGAACGGGTGGAGGCGGAGATCGAGCGGCTTCGGCAGGAGGATGACCGCATCACCGTCGACTACATCCACGGGACCGCGGAGCTCGAGCGTATTGTGGATGAGGAAGGCGGCGTGGGCATCGTCATGCCGGGCCTTGAGCGGGGGTTGCTGTTTCCGCGTGTGGTTACCAGTGGGCCACTGCCGCGGAAGATGTTTTCAATGGGAGAGAGCTTCGAGAAGCGCTATTACCTCGAGGCGCGTCGCATCCGCTGATTAGCTGCGCTCACGTTGCTCGAGCAGGAGCATCACGAAAAGGGCAAGAAGGCCGGCGCTGGCCGCGGCTGCACGGATGATGGCGGCGTGATCGCGTCGGTCGCGACGCTTGGCCGGGCGCTTCACCAGCGCGCCGGGGCTCGTGGCGACGGCCTGCGGATCGTAGCCCTCGAGCCGCACCAGCCCTTCGCTTTCCCGATAGTAACCGAGCTGCCGCGCTTCGACGCGAATGCGGTCTGCATCGGTCCGCAGAGATCGAGTCTCTGCGGCCAGCTCGGCCTGCCGGTCCTCGAGACGTTCTATGTTTGACTCGAGTCGGCCCCTGTAGGCGTCGAGATGCGCATAGCCGAGGACGCCGTAGTCGGCCCAAATGAGGGAGAGCAGGAGATAGGTAAAGATGGTGACGGTCAGCGGCACGAGAAGTTTCACTCCTTCATTTTACGACCCGTTCGCCTGCCGACTTTAATATTGACAGGTACATGACGCTGAAGTAGATTCCTAGCGTCGGTTAACTGTTGTATGGCTCATGCCGATAAATAATGCTGACAGACGCCGGCTCTTCCAGGAGATTTTTTCATGTCCGACGAACAGAAGGCATCCCATCACTCGGCAGCCAACGGCCCCTCATACTCCGATATTCCCGACTCCGAGGATTTCGAGCGCTACGGCGTCTGGGTAAAGGCCGGGCCGGAGGACGTCGAGGAAGGAGATGAGACGGCGGGGGCCGGCGAGGTCCCTGATTTCGAGCTCGACGACCTCTCCGAAGATGAGTTCGCGCCGTCCGATGCAGATACACTTCTTACCGACGAGGAAGAGGACGCCCTCGCTGACCTCGAAGCGGACTTTTCGAACCTCGAGGAAACGGAGGACCCGGGCGAATCCGACTTCGACCTCGGTGATTTTGAGAGCACGCCGGCGGAGGCCGCGGGCGACACGGGCGCAGGCGACACCGATACCGGCGAGGAAAGCGCGGAAATGCCGCTCGAGCTCGACGGTGAGGTTCTCAGCGTAGAGACGGAGCAGGCCGTCACCGGCACCGACGAAGGGGACTCCGACGACATTCTCAGCGTGGACTTCGATGACGAAGACATTGACGCTGAGCTCGAAGACCTTGCGCTCGACCTCGGCGAAGAAACGCCGGGCGAAACCGCGACAGAAGAGCCCGCCGCCGAAGGCGAGCAGGAACCCGAGGATATTGAAGAGCTCTCCCTGGAGGTTGAAGAACCGGAAGAGCTCGCCGCACCTTCCTCCGGCGTCTCGGAGGGATCGGAAGGCCCGGAGGAATCGGTCGAAACCGAGGAAGGGGAGCTCGACCTCGAGTCCATCCCCGGTGATGAGCCTTTCGAGGACTTCGACTTCGAAGAGGATGAGGACGTCACCGAAGAGCTTCCCGAGCTCAGCGGCGAAGACGAGGAAGAGGAGACACCTCTCCCCGTTGTCGAAGACGACGAAGAGACGATCGATGCCGAGCTTGCATCCGTCCTCGACGAAGAGGAATCAAGGGATCTCGAGAGTTTCGATCAGCAGGAATCCGATCAGCACGCAGATGAGATTTCCGATACCGAGGATGTCATGGCCACAGCCGGGTATAGCGGTGAAGGAGAACGAGAGGAGTCTTCCGTTCTCGTCAACATAGAGAAGGAACTGCTTGCCATCAAGAACGAGCTCAATGAGCTGAAGCAGGAGCTTGCCACCCTCAGGAGCGGTGGCGCCCCGGACCGTGGGGCGAGCCAGGAAGATAGCTCGGAAGATATGGAAGTCTCCCTCGGCACCCCCGCCGGTGAAAAGGGCGGGTTCTTCGAGGAAGAGGAAGACGAGGACGAGACCATCGCCCTCACCGGGGATGAGCTCGACCACATACTCGACACCGCCGAGTTCACCGAGCAGCGCGGGCAACCCACCGAGTACGACGATCTCGACCTCAGGCTCGATGACAGCCTGTCTCCCGAAAGCGGGGCACCTATCGAGGAAATTACCCTCGAGGACATGACCGGCGAATCCGCACTCGAGGAGCTCGAGCCCGAGGAAGGCGAACGCGAGGAAGAAGGGAGCGACGAGCTCGAAGAGCTGGATCTGGACCTCGAAGGTGAGGAAGAGGTCGGCCCCCCCGAGGAACCGGAGACATCCCCGTCGGGAGAAGCAGCGGAAACATCGCCGGACGAGGATCTCTCGGTCGAGTTCGACAATCTCACCGGTTCCTCCGACCAGGGAGACGTCGACGCCCTCGCCGACCTCGACGTGGATTCCGAGCTCGCCGACATAGAAGAGCTTTCCGACGAGCCAACCGACGCGGAGGAAGAACCCGACACCAGTGAGATAGACTCCATCGAAATCGAGCTTCCCGACGAAGAACAGGACGAAGCTGGAGCCGGATTCGCCGGCGGGGACACCGCCCTCGAAGATTTCGAGGCAGAGCTGGGCGAACCGGTGCTCGAGATACCCGAAGAGGACGAGGACGAAGCTGAAGAGCTCGGCGACTTGGATTTCGATCTGGAAGAAGAACCCGACGCCGAAGCTGCGACTGCGCCTGAATCCGAGCCGACGCAGCACCAACAGGCAGGTACCGGCGCTCCCTCGACGGGTTCGGAGGCAGGGGAGCTACCCGAGAATCTCAAGCAGGAGATTCGGTCGGTCCTCTCCTATATGGATCAGCTCCTCGAATCCCTTCCTGAGGAAAAGATTCAGGAGTTTGCGCGGTCCGAGCATTTCGAGGTCTATAAGCGGCTCTTTGAAGAGCTCGGTCTGGAGAGCGAATAGCAATGGGTCTTTACAACCGTGTCCTGTCGACCGAGAGCAAGGACTCCTCAGCCCACACCGCCTCAACTCACTCGGCCGCCGCTGAAGACGAAAAAAAAAAGCCCTCGACCAGCTTCTGGCCGAACGAACCGCCGCAGCGGCACCTGACCTCGGCGAAGCGGTACGAGGCATCCTCGACGCTCTCGAGGAGCTGGATAACACCCTCGAAACACCGGTTCGCGTATTCAGGGTCCTTGCCGACCGTCTGCAGATAGCACGGGGAGCATTGCTCCTGCCTGATCCCGAGTCGGGTGAGCTTGCACCGTGGTCGGTGCGCGGCCTTGACAGAACCACTGAACACCGTCTTCGCATCCCCGTTCCCGAGCTCACCGAGCGCATTCTTAGTGGGCATGCCGCCGCAACAATACTCGAAGGAAACGGCCTCAGAGCGTGCAAACCGTACGTCTCACAACGGGAGTACGACCGTCTCGAGCGCATCGCGCTGGTCCCCTTCGGTGGCGGGGGGCGTCACTACGGTCTGCTCGTGATCGCCTCCTCCCCGTTTCTTTCGACTTCATCAACGGTGCTCGACGTGGCGTTCTCTGCCATAGCGCGGCCTGTCAGCGCAATCCTGCTCGAGAATCGCGAAGCCCGACTGCAGAGCGCCCGCGACCGGGCCATCCTCGACGAGAGCGAGCTGCAGGCGATGGCCGCCGAAACTCCTGCTCCGGAGCGGGGCCGCGCGGTGCTGCTGCGATTCGACATCGACGCCCTTGTTGAGCGGATCGGCACCGGCGTGGAGGATCTCGACCGATACCGCATACGGCAGGACGTTCTGCGCGTCATAGCGGTGATGGTTGCGGAGGTCGTAACAGTCGGAACCAGCGCTGCGGGCAAGGTGATTCTGATCGTGGCGAGCGACGAGGCACTCAACCCCGCGATGGTGCTGCAACAGATATCACTGAAACTCTGTGAGCTCTTCGACGAAATCGAGACCCCGCCGGATCTCAACGCAACAATTCGTCCGGTCGACCACGAGAGCGAGGGCGTCGACGAGGCCCTTTCTGAGCTCCTGTAGGCATGCTGGAGCTCTTTCGCGCAAAGAGCGGTGATCTCACGGCCTCCGTTCCCGGTGGCCTGCTTCACTCCCGCTATGATCCCAGGCGGGAGGCCGAACGTTACGTAGACCGTGCGCTCGGGCACCCCGCCCGGGGCCGACAGGGGCCCGGGGAGGCACAGGGACAGGCGCAGGTGCCCCTGCCGGCAACGGTGATCCTCCTCGGGGCCGGTCTCGGATATCTGGCGTCGGTAATCAGGCAGCGGCTGCCGGAGTGTCGTCTCATCGCACTTTCGCCTTTGAACGCCGTGCAGACCGAGCACAGGCGAGCCGTTGACGTGTACGTGAATCTTTCCGCAGGAGATCCCGCTGAGCTCCTCTCCCGCGCCATGGGGCCGGCCGACGTGGCCGGACTCGAGCTTCTCGAATGGGAGCCGGAGCTACGCGCGGCGCCGCAGACAGCCGAGGCGGCCCGCGCCGCGCTACGGGAGCTCGTCGCCCGATACAACGCGGACGTGGCTACCACCGGATTCTTCGGGCGCCGTTACATCAAAAATGCGGTGCGAACCCTGCTCTTCTCCGAGAGCCCGCGAGCGTCGGGGCCGGGCGCAAAGCCAGTTTGCATTGCCGCTTCGGGGCCGAGCATCGAGCGCTCATCGCTGTGGATCGCCGAGAACCGCCCCCGCATCGAAGTGTGGGCGCTCTCTTCGGCAACGCCCGCGCTGAGGGCGCGCGGCATCACGCCGGATCTCGTCGTGCACCAGGATGCGGGTTACTACGCGACCCTCCACCTCGCAGAGGCGGCACGGACCGGCGGCGGCACGGCTTCGGCGGAGACACCGCCGATCCTGATGCCGGCCACCGCGGCGCTGCCGCCGCAGAAGCTGCGCTCGGCCCCCGTCCTCTTCCACCAGGGTACACACGTCGAGAACGAGGTTTTCTCGGCCCTCGGCATCGAGCCGCCACGCACGAGCGAAACAGGCACCGTCGCGGCAACCGCCACGCTGCTTGCCCTCGCCCGCTCGCCGGGCAGAGTGTACCTCGCGGGAGTCGATCTCTCGCGCGAGGATATCCGGGCGCATGCCACACCCCATGCCTTCGAGCCATACCTCTCGCGGAACGAGAGCCGGCTGCGGCCCCTGTACTCTCAGCTTGCAGCCGACGCGTTCGAGCGTACAGAGCCTATCGAGCGTCCCGCGCCTAGCGAGCGTGCGCGGGGGGAGCGTGCGCGCCGGGAGCGAAGCCTCGACATCTACGCCACGTGGTTCCGAAACCTGCCGGCACGACTCGCGCGGAGGCTTCGCCGCCTCTCCCCCTCGCCGGTCGACATAGGAATCGAATCTGTCGCCCTCGGGGAGCGTCCGGCCGCCGATGCCGGCGGCGCCGGGAGCGGGGCCGACGATGCCGGAGCCGGAAGCCGCGGGAGCGGGTCGGCGCAGAAAGCCCGAAACGCGTGGGAGCCGCTTCAGCTTCCGTCGCGGGGGGAAAGAATCGCGACGCTTCGAAGCGTTGTCGCCGACTGGCGCGGCGAGATCAGGACCTTCACCGGGGTGCACGCGCCTCCTGAGCCCACGGGAGGCGGGTATGCGGCCCATGAGGCCGGCGGCCGGGCCTCGGAGCTTGCCTACCTCATCTCCGCCGCCGACTACGTGTCCGCCGTAGCCGCCGGCCGCCGCGGAGACCATGCTGCCCGCGCCCGCAGCCTCGCACGGATTGCGGAGGCCGGCGAGCAGCTCTTCGATCGAATCGCGTACACCCTCGAGCGGGTTGCGGAGCAGGAAACATGAGCATCTTCTCCGAAAACCGTGCAGTCCTCGCGGGCCGTCACGGCCGTCTCGCCACGGAGCTCAACTCCGCCTATCGGCGCAGCGACCTGCTGGTCGAGGACGGCCGACGCGGCGAGCCGACCGCACGGCTGCGGGTAAACGGCGAACCCGGGCCATACCTCCACTCGCGGGTCGATCCGCGAACCGAGGCCCGCCGGGCTGCCACCGCTATCTCGGCCGCCGTCGGCTACGTCGTCGTGTGGGGGCCCGGACTCTTCTACGAGATCGAGGTCCTCCTCGAGCGTCCGGAGCTCGCGTATCTGCTGGTGTTGGAGCCCCGGCCCACCTTCCTGCGCGCGGCGCTCGAATCGCGGGATCTGCGCCCGGCACTGTCGGATCCACGGCTCCATATCCGCACCGGGATCCATGCCGAGCCCGATAGCGCCGCGAAAACGGTGTCGGAGACCTACCTGCCGGTCATACACGGGGCGTTTCACATCGAGGGTGCGCGTCCCCGAGCCGAGGAATCCCGGGAAACCCTCGCAGCCCTCGGCGCGGCGGCCCGCGGCCAACTTGCCGATATGGCGGTGCAGCAGCGCTTCGGCCGCCGCTGGTTCTCGAACGCGATCAGAAACCTCGCAACCCTTTCGCCCGCCGGCGTCGATTTCCCGGCTGCCGACACGATGGTCGTCGCGGCGGCAGGCCCTTCTCTCGAGGAGCAGGTCGCCGATCTCGACTCCCGCGTTCCGATCATTTCCACGGACACGGCCGCTCCCGCACTGCTACAGCGCGGCATCCGGCCTGCCGTGCTCGTCTCCCTCGACTGCCAGCAGGTTTCTTATCACCACCTGCTTACCGGCGGCGCCGCACTCCGCCGCGTGCCGCTTATGGCCGATCTCAGCACCCCGCCCACGGTGCTGCATCACGCTGCGCGGGCCGTGCTCGCGACCACCGGCTACCCACTCGCCCGGCTTCTGCGCAGACGCTTCTCCGAGCTCCCCATCATCGACGGCGCAGGCGGAAACGTCACCCAGGCGGCAGTTTCGGTGGCGGTCTCCCTCGGGGCTCGGCGAGTCCACCTTCTGGGCGCCGATCTTGCCTACCCCGACGGTGCGCCGTACGCGCGTGACAGCTACCTATACCCCCACTTCCGGAGCACCGAGACACGGCTTCACCCTACGCAATCGGCACTCATGGAGATGGTGCTCGCGGACCCGCAGACCGCGTCGGCCGAGGAGGCGGGGCGGCGGGTGTACAGACCACCCAGGCTCTCTCGCTACCGCAAGAACCTCGAAGAGCAGATCTCGACGCTCGATGCCGAGGTGGTATTCGGCCCGCCGGCTGCTGCTGCGGCGGCGGAGCCGACCCGCCGCGGAGCACCGGGCGGGGCCCGGCGCCGCAGCGACAGTCGCCACGGGAGCAACGGAGACGTGCTCCGCTTCGCGGTTCCGCCGATTTCGAGTCGGGTCGACTGGCTCAATGAATATGGTGAAGAGGTGTCCGCCCTATCGGTTCCGGCCGGTGCCGCTGCCGGGCAGATCGGCGAGCCCGGTGATGAGCAGCGAGAGCTGTGGTACAGCATTCTGCCTGCCGCAGCCGCCTTCGTGGGCGATGAGCTCGATGTGAGGCGCACCCCGGCGGTGCTGGAGACGGCGCTGAGATGGACCGCCGAGCGCCTGTCACGGGTCACCGCCACTCACGCGGCGAAGCCGACACCACCGTAGCCCACGAAAGAAACATCGCGATGCTTCTCGTAGCTCGTTGCGTGCCCGATGAGCACGCCGTTCCGCGCGCCGCGGGTGCGGGCAAAGGTCACGGCAGTTGCGGCGGCCCCCGGTGAGCAGGCTGAGTGGTTCGAAAGCGCGTGATCGATGGCCCCGCGCGCATCCATGGCCACGGTTGCGTCGAGAAAACCGCGGTCGTTCTCCTCGCGGACCCATCTGAGACTGTCCTCGCCGACGCCCTTCGGCGTGAACCCGAAGTTGGGTCCGTAGTGCGTGAGATCGGTCGAGCCGATCACCACGACGCGTCGACCGGTCTCCACGGCGTAGGCGGCGAGCTCTTCACCGAGCCGCAGCGACTGGTCGTCGGGGGGAGACCTCAGGTAGGCGCCGCGCGCCCGCGGGAACAGGAACTTCACCATCGGGAGCTGCACTTCGACCGTGTTGTCGGGCACGGTGTCGTCGGCAATCGCCAGACGGGCTTCGAGGAAAGCCCTGAGACCCGTCTCGGCCTCGATGGCGCCGAGGGGCGTTTCGTATCCCTCCTCCGGGGCCATGCGCACGGCGCTGCCCTCTCGCAGATGCCCGCCCACCACGACGACCAGATCCGGATCGGGAACGAGACGCTGCATAGTGCGAAACGCAAGCTCGCCCGAGAAGTCCCAGCCGGCATGTGGAACCATCACCGCCTCGAAGCGGCGCTCATCGCCACCGGTATCCTGCCATTGTTCGAGCTGTCGTTTCACGGCTTCTTCCCGCTGCGGGTACCAGCCAGGCGGGAGTGTACGACTTCGAAGCATAGGTCATCGCCTCCTTTTATAGCATACAAGCATACGCCCCCTGGAATCAAAGGATGTGCACGAATCTCCATTTTAAGCTATAATCGGGACCATGAAGCGGGGTCTGGCACTGGTCTACACCGTAGTCACCGTCGTGTTCTTCCTTGCAGTGGCCGCCGTTCTTCTGGTTCGGCTCGGGTCGGTGCGAGAGAGGAATCTCACCGAGGCCCAGGAACGTTTTCGCCTCGTCCAGACGGAGATACTCGACCTGGCCTCCGAGGCCGACATCCCGATTTCGCGGGTGGTGCAGCGGGCATTCCGCAGCACGAGTCCTCCTGTCGACCGGGTAGTCGCCTTCGCCGCCTACGGCCTGCAGGAGAACGTTGAGTACCTGTGGGCACGCGACAGGCGCCTTCTCGACGAGACCGGACAGGAGGTACCCCGCTTCACCTACGACAGGGTCACCCAGGCTCGTCTCTCGGGCTCCGTTCGGTTACCCGATGAGTCCTCGCTCATCCTCGAAGGCGTCTATACCGTTCTCGACCGCCGTGATATTTTCGCCCTTCTGCGCGATGCTCTCATCGCGGTGCTTGCCTTCGCCCTGCTCGCCGTAATCCTGGCGGTGATCACGCTGCTGCGGCCCGCGCCGCGCAGCGCGGGCGGACCCCACCCGGTGGGCCCGGAGGCACCCGAGCCGGAACCTGACGCTGCGCCCCGGCGCCCGGCCGGGGAAAAGCGCCGGGCCGCGACCGAGGCTCCGCCCGTCCCCCGGCCGACGGCTGAAGGCGACACCGAAGGCATCGACGCGGGGCTCTTCTCTCCACAGAGCGGGCTCAGTCCCGAGGCGCATCTGGAAAAGCGCCTCAGCCTCGAGCTCGAGCGGGCGGCGGCCAACGATCAGGACCTCAGCATCTGCTTCATCGAGTACCCCAAGCTCGACCGCGGCAGCGATACCTATCGCGAGGTGGCCTCGGCACTGGTCGGGTTCTTCGGCTTCGAGGATCTCATCTTCGAGTACGGCAGGCGCAGTTTCTGCATCCTGTTCCCGAACATGAATCTTCATGAGGCCATCAGGCTGGTCGAGGATTTCCAGCGCCGCAGCGCCGGGCCGGCGGGTGAAAGCAGTGACGCACGCGTGCCACGCTCGGCCGGGCGTCCGGCATTCGGGCTCAGCTCCCGCAACGGCCGTCTCGTCGAGGGGGGGCGCCTCATGCGGGAAGCCCGTCAGGCTCTGGCCAAGGCGCGTGAGATTCCCGGCCGGGTCATGGGCTTCAGTCCTGACGCCCAGCGCTACCGCCGGTACCTGAGCGAGACCGGGGCGTAAGTCCAGCAACGATGGCGTCCCGATTGCGAAATACCTGCCTGATCTGCCGGACGCCCACGGTGTAGAGATACGGCTCTCCGTCGTCGGCGGTGTCCACGCCCGGGCCCGCTACCCGCATGTAGTAACGGGCCTCCCCGGCAGGGTCGCCTATTCTCAGCTCGAAGCTCCGTCCATTCTCGTCCTCGAAAACGAGCCGTGCCCGAGGCTCGGCAAGTCCGGCGTCACCCGGCGGGTCGGAAACGAAGGCTGCCGCCTCGAGCTCCGCGACGCGCCCGGCCCAGATCTCTACATCTTCCTGACTGAGCTCTTCCCGCAGGTTCCCATCGCCGGTCTCCAGCCGCCACGACGAGGCGCCGGCGGCTGGCTCCCGAAATACGGTAAAACTGTCCACGATACGGGTCTCTGCGTCGATTCTGAGATCCGCCTCGACCGAGAGCCGGGTAATGCCGCCGGCACTCAGGTCATCGGGGAGCGGCCGCAGGTCCGACCAGTAGGGCGGCTGCCGGCCGAAGTAGGAACCGATGTCACGATCGACAATCAAGACCTCCGTCGCACCACCAAGTCGCGCGTACATCCGCCCGCCGCCCGGCGCGGTTTCTCCAAAGAGAAGCCTGGCGAGCTCCTCGTCGCTCTCATCGAGCAGCACAGCGACCCGCGCCGCCTCCTCCTCTACCCCGAAATCCTCGAAGTACTCCTCGCCACGCGCGGCGACGCGCACCGACCTCAGTGCCTCAAGGGCCTCGAGGAAGCCCTCCACGCGCTCAGCATCCGCAGGAAACAGACCGTCCCCGATACGTACCGACCACTCCCCGTCCGCGCCCTCGCGCAGGACCGTGGCCGCGTCGGCCTCACCAGGTCCCGCCGCCTCACGGCGCCCCGAGAGCCGAATCGCCCGCGCCTCGGAGACCACCGCCTCGGCGACCAGCGGCTCGCCTGCCACGGAAGACCTGCCCGCCCGGGAGACTCCGAGCGAGCCCACGATGTAGGTTGCCAGGAGGACGACGAAAACTGAGGAAAGGACAATGAGCTTCGTTCTCGGTGTCATTACTCCGCCTCGCTCTCGTTCGGGGGTCGGTGGGCCCGTTCGCGACGCCGCATGAATCGCACGACGCCGTAAGCGATGACCAGCAGCGGCATGACGTAGATGTTTATGACCTCCGCAACCCGGACGATGCTCCGCCTCAACCCGGGCTCCTCGATGGCGGAGAGTCGGATATCGCGGGTGGCGCGGGTGCGAATCCGGAGAAGATCCTCGTCGTTCGAAAGCCATGTGAGGGCATTCGTCGCGAAATCCAGGTTGTAGGAGCTTTCGGTGTACTGGATGAGGTTGCTCGCGAAGTCGGAGTCGCCGATCACCACTACCCGTGCCTGGTCGGTCGAGGTGACCGGAGCACTCCACTCCCGCTCTTCGCCCTCTCGCGTGGGGATCCGCCCGTCGGAGAAGTAGCTCTCGAGCGCCCCGGTGAGGGCTACTCCGACTACGTGCCGGCCCCGCGTCTCGGAGCGATCGGGCTCGTAGGCTGCCGGCCGGCTCGGATCGAGGGGGAACCGGTCCCGCAGCAGCCAGGACTCGGGCGAGGTCTCCAGCAGGACTTCTGCGTTATCGGAGGTCACGGTAATCGGAGACGGCCAGTAGAGATCGAGCCCCGGGAAGCGGGCGGTGATGGGGTTCTCGCGGTCCGCCCCCGATCCGCGGATGCTGACCCAGTGCGGGTAGGGCTCGAGCGTCTGCACGGTCACCTGACCCGACGGCCGACGAACCGGAATGCGACGGTTGAAGGTGTCGAGAACGAGCTCCTGCTCCACACGGGCCCCGTAGGCGGCGAGCAGATCGAGGATGGGCATGTCCTCCGGCGCGCGCGCGGAGAGGCCGCGCTGCACGTCCACCATCACCCCTTCCACTGCAAAGAGCACGCTGCCACCGGACATCAGGTACTGGTCGAGGGGAAAGAGATCGAACTCGTCGAGGCCGGGCCCGCCGATGACGAAGAGCACGGTGACCTCCGGAGGGATCTCCTCTCCCCGGCGGATCCGGCGAACCTCGAAGCTCTGCGAGAGCTGATTGCCGAGGAAACGATAGTTGTCCTCGAGGCTCTCGCCCTCCTTCCCGAGGAGGACCCCCACGACGTCCTCCTCCCCCCGCACCAGATCCCGAATGGTGGAGGTCAGGCGGTATTCCACGGTCGCCGGATCGAACACCACGGGCAGGGTCTCGTAATCGCCGAGGTACTCGACGACCACCCCCGTGTAGACCACGGCCAGACTCTGCTGGTCCTCTTCGATGACCTGTATCTGCTGCGGCACCACTCCGAGCTCCTCGGCGCGCTCTACGGCCTCGGCATCCTGGGGATCGACGACACGCACAGTGATGCGACCGCGGGAGTAAGCGGCGTACTCGTTGAGAAGGTCGATGATCTGCTGCGTCTCCACGGCGCGGTTTCTGAGCCGGTCGGAGACGTAGTAGGTGATGGTGACCTCCTGGGGAATCTCGGCAAAGAGATTTTGGGAGACCTCCGAGATGGTGAACGCGCTATTTTCGGTAAGATCGAGGCGGAAGAAGAATACCGTGCTGTTGAGCGCGACCAGCACCACGATGCCGACGGTCAGGGCCGCAGTGATGATCTCGTACGCGCGCCGCGTCATGATGGCTGCCCCTCGGTCGTCAGACTGATGAAGACATCCTCGAGGCTGTAGCGTTTGCGCTCGAGACCGACCAGCTTGAAGCCTTCCGAGACAGCCCAGTCGAAGATGAGCTCACCGCCCTCCAGAGTCTCACCCGGAGCAACCGCCTCCTCCCCGGGGCGCGCACCCAGGGTCACCTGAACGTCGGTGCGTGCGGCCGGTCCCACCCCGGTCGACTCGATGTGTTCGATACGCCGCAGCTCTCGCAGGTTGCCGAGCGCCGAGCGAACCGGCTGCTCCCCGGCTCCCTTCACCGTGAAGAGGAATACGTCCTCGCCCTTCATTCCCGAGGCTATCTCCGCGGTGGTGCCCTCCGCGGCAACCCTGCCCCGGTTGAGAATGAGCACGCGGTCGCAGACGGCCTCTACCTCCTGCAGAATGTGGGTGGAGAGGATCACCGTTTTCGCCGATCCGAGCTCGCGCACGAGCCTGCGGATCTCGATGATCTGGTTGGGATCCAGTCCGCTGGTCGGCTCGTCGAGGATGAGGATGTCGGGGTCGTGGATGATGGCCTGCGCGAGCCCCGTGCGCTGCCGGTACCCTTTGGAGAGGTTGTCGATGGAGCGATAGACCACGTCTTCGAGCCCGCAGGCGCGAACCGCCCGGTCGATGTGCTCGGCGTGCTCGGCGGGGGGGATGGCGCGGGCCTCGGCGATGAACTGCAGATACTCCATCACGTTGAGCTCGGTGTAGAGAGGCGCGCTCTCGGGAAGATATCCGATGCTGCGCTTCACGGTGAGGGGATCGGCGCAGACGTCGTGCCCGTTGACGGTGGCGGTACCGGAGGTCGGGAAGTGGTAGCCGGTCAGTATCCGGAGAATCGTGGTCTTTCCCGCACCGTTCGGTCCGAGAAGCCCGAAGACCTCCCCCTGATTCACCTCGAAGCTCACGCCCCGTACCGCCTCTACGTGTCCGTAGCTCTTTGTGACGTCCGTGACCCGTATCATCGCCTACTCTGCCTACTCTTCGTTACTCTTCGTACGGAATTTCGATGACCTGCCGATCTCGCGTGAGAAAGGAGGCGGAAAACTCCTCGCGCGCCTCATCCTCTAAGAGCTTCAGATCCCTCTTGGTGTATCGCGGACTGTAGTGAATCAACCCCATGCGCTTCACCCCACCTGCCTGCCGCGCAAGCTTGCCGGCCTCGTAGGCGGTCATGTGGCCCTTCTCCCGGGCTGTTTCCTGGAGAGACTTTTCGAACATGCCCTCACATATCAGGAGGTCCGAACCGCTCACCTCCCGCTCGATGCTGCGGTGTCGGTGTGAGTCTGTGACGTAGGAGAACTTTCGCCCCCGACGTCGCTCACCCATGACCTGCGACGGCTCGACGACCGTGCCCCCGTCGAGCGAGACGTTGTTGCCATGTTGCAGCTGCGACCACATGGGGCCGCGGGGAACGCCGAGCTCGACGGCCTTCTCCGGATGGAACACTCCCGGTCTGTCCTCCTCGGTAAGGCTGTATCCCACGCAGTTACGCGTATGATAGAGAGGAAAGGAGCGCACCGTAAAGCCCGCTCCGGGAAATACGTCACCGGCGGTGCGCGGGTCCTCGATCTCCTGCACGATGATGTCGAAATTGATGTACATCTCCAGCACCCGGCGACTCATCTCCACGTACTCGCGGATACGCGGGGGGCCGATGACATAGAGCGGCTCCTCCCGGTCGACCTGAGAGGAGAGCATGAGCATTCCGGGCAGCCCGGTAACGTGGTCGGCATGGGTGTGAGAGATAAAAATGGCGGTGATCTTCTTCCACCGGAGATTGAGAGCGCGAAGCGACACCTGCGTGCCCTCCCCGCAGTCGAAGAGAAAGAGCTCGCCTTCACGGCGCAGCAGTACCGATGTCAGATGACGCCCGGGCAACGGCATCATGCCGCCGGTACCCAGCACGAACGCCTCCATGTTCACATAAGGCTCCTATAAGATGGTGATCGTAGTGACTGCCGAGGACGTCCCGCTAGAGGTCCACGTCCTCGTCGTAGTCGATTTCGTCGAAACCGAACCCGTGCATATGGAGGAACTCGCTGCGGTACTCCTCGAGGTCGGCAAGCTCCCGGAGGTTCTCCTCGCTGATGCTGTCCCAGCCCGCGCGAACCTGCGCCTGCACGTCGTCGCGGAGCTCCCAGTCGTCGAGCCGGATGCGCCCCTGCTCATCGGCGGGGACCTCACCGCCGGCATAGAGGCGCTCGGCAAAGAGGCGGTACATCTGCTCGATGGTCCCCTCGTGGAGGCCTTTCTCCTTCATCACCCGAAAGAGGATGGTCATGTAGAGGGGAACCACGGGGATGACCGCGCTTGCACGCGTCACGACGGCCTTGTTGATGGACACACCTGCGCTCCCCCCGATCGAGGCAAGCTTTGAACCGAGCTCTCCGGCGGTGCCCTCGAGGTGTTCCTTGGCCTGCCCGATGGTCCCGTCTCGGTAGATGGGGCGGGTAAAATCGCTTCCGATGTAGGAGTAGGCAAGGGTCGTCGCTCCCTCGCTCAGTACGCCCGCGTCGAGAAGGGCCTGTATCCACAGCGCCCAGTCCTCGCCGCCCATCACCTTCACCGTGGCCTCGGTTTCCTCCTGCGTGGCAGGTTCCACCGAAACTTCCCGAATCTCCTCCTTGAAGGGATCGAGGGTGTAGGAGGTGTAGGGCTCGCCGATGGGCTTGAGGGCGGAGCGAAACATCTCCCCGGTGTCGGGGTCGACGCGGACGCCGGAGGCAAGGCTGTAGATGACGAGATCCACGGTGCCCATGTTCTCGCGGATCTTCGCGACGGCGCTCTGCTTCGTCTCGTGGCTGAAGGCGTCGCCGATGAGGGACTCCGCGTAGAGGCCCTCTGCGCGCGCGCGGCGCTCGAACTCCTCGGTCATGTACCAGCCCGGCGTTGCCGGCCGTTTGGCGCTTGCCGGCTTCTCGAAGGCGACCCCGAGGCTGTTGGCGCCGGATGCAAAGGCGGCTGTCGTGCGCGTTGCCAGCCCGTAGCCCGCCGATGAACCGATAACCAGCACGTTCGCGGGACCGTCAATTCGTTTCTGCGAGCGTACGTAGTCAACGAGCCTGTTCACATAGAGGCGTGAGCCTTTCGGATGCGCGTTGACACATATATTGTTACGGATCATCGGTTTAATGACCATCGGACCACCTTTGCTCGATACGTTTTCCACAAACCCTACAGCACTGGTTCAAAAAAGGCAAGTTGACGGGCGCGCCCGCTGTCGGTAGCCTGTAAGCTCGATGAATATACGTTTTTACGAATGGGCCGAATTGACGGAACGGGAGCGCGCGGGGATCCTCGCGCGATCCGAGCAGAATATCGAGAGCGTGCGCGAAAGCGTGCGGGGAATCACCGAGGGCGTACGGGACAGGGGCGATGCGGCCCTGCGCGAGTACACCGCCCGATTCGACGGGGTCGACCTCGGCGACCGGCCGATCGCGGTCTCACCGGAGGAGCTCGACGCGGCGGCCGGACTCATTTCCGATGAGGTGCGAGCGGCCATCGAGTTTGCCGTGGACAACGTGTTCCGCGTGCACGAGGCTCAGCTCGACCGGAGCCTCCGCACCACCGAGGTACGCCCGGGCGTCTACGCCGGCGAGCGCGCCGGCCCCATCCCCTCGGCGGGCCTCTACGTCCCGCACGGCCGTGGTAGCTTTCCGTCGATGCTCTACATGCTCGCCGTCCCCGCACGCGTCGCGGGCGTGGAACATGTTGCGGTCGTCACCCCACCCTCCCCCGACGGCAGCGTGGACCCCGCATGCCTGTACGCCGCCCGTTACGTGGGCGTGGATACCGTCTATCGTGTGGGCGGCGCCCAGGCAATTGCCGCCCTCGCCTACGGCACCGAATCCGTAGCGGCAGTCTCTAAAATCGTCGGGCCTGGAAGCATGTACGTTGCCGCCGCCAAACGGGAGGTCGCCGGGATCGTCGACACCGGTCTTCCGGCCGGACCCACCGAGTCCATCGTCCTCGCCGACGGCCACGCGGACCCCTGGAAGGTGTCCCTCGACCTTCTGGTGGAGGCGGAGCACGGCTCCGATTCCCAGGCCATCCTCGTAACCCCGAGCCTCCCCCTCGCGGAGGCCGTGCGGGAAGTCCTCCCCGAGCTCGTCGCCGAGGCGCCCGAGCCACGCCGCGGCTTTCTCGAGGACGTGTTCTCCGGCTACGGCGGGATCATCAAGAGCGACTCGATGGAGGAGGCGGCGGAGATCGTCAACGCCTTCGCCCCGGAGCACCTGCAGATACAGACCCGCGAGCCCTACGACGTCCTCGGCCTCATTCGCCACGCCGGCGAGATCCTCCTCGGCGAGCACTCGGTGTTCAGCCTGGCAAACTACGCCACCGGCGCCAACGCCGTGCTCCCCACCGGCGGGAACGCGCGGACCTGGTCTCCGGTGTCGGTGAGGGACTTCATCAAGTACTCCTCGGTTGTCCACGTGACCGCGGCCGGCTATGATGCGCTGCGCGACCACGTGATCGCCCTTGCCGACTATGAGGGCTTCCACACCCACGCACAGGCGCTCAGGCGCCGTGACGAATCGCTGTAGAATCGCCGTGAGCAGACGCTTCTCCCATACCGACGACGCATTCGCCTATATCGAGTCCTTCACGAACCTCGAGCGCTCGAAGACGATGAAGCGTGAGTATCGCCTCGAGCGCATGGAAGCCCTGCTCGAGGCGTTCGACCGGCCCGAGCGCCGGCTCGAGGCCATCCACGTCGCAGGATCCAAGGGAAAGGGCTCGACGGCGGCGTTCGTCGCCTCCATGCTCGACGCCGCCGGATACGACGTCGGCCTCTATACCTCGCCCCACGTGGAGAGCTACCTCGAGCGCTTCACCTCGGCACGGCGCCCCCTCCCCGAGCATGTGGTACTCGAGGAAGCCGACCGCATTCGCGACTACCTCGAAGGCGGAGGAGAGAAGCGCTTCGAGCATGAGACTCACGGCGGGCCGCCTACGACCTTCGAGCTCCTCACCCTCCTTGCCTTCCTTGCTTTCGTCCGCCTCGGCTACCGCTACGCGGTACTGGAGACGGGGATGGGAGGGCGCCTCGATGCCACGAACGTCGTCTCTCCGCGGGCGAGCATCATCACGCCCATCGAGCTCGAGCATACCGAGTATCTCGGCGATACCATCCCGCAGATAGCGGGCGAGAAGGCCGCCATCATCAAGGGTGCTCCCGCCTTCATCGGCCGGCTCTCCGACGAGGCCGTCGCGGTCGTGCGCCGACGCATCGAGGAAACGGGGGCCGAGGCCACATTCCTCACCGAGGAGGCCACGGCCCTCGAGCTCGACACCGCCGGCGTGCCGCCCCTGCTGCGGGTGGGGTTCCGCGACGGGGTCTCCCTCAAGGCGCGGCTGTCAATGCTCGGCGGCGCGCAGGCCGACAACGCCGCCCTCGCCGCCCTCTGCGTTCGTCGGCTCTTCCCGGAGGTGGCGACTCCGACCCTCGAACGCGGCATACAGGCAACGTGGCTTCCCGGCCGAGGAGAGCTCATCCGTACTGCAGATGACGTGCCCGTGGTGCTCGATGGTGCCCATACTCCCCACTCCGTCGCGCGGCTGCGCGAGACCTTTGGTGAGCTCTTCGGCACCCGCGGCGTTCTCATCTTCGGCTCGGTGGCAGGAAAGGACCACGAGACCATGGCCCGCATCCTCGCGGACGGCTTCGACCGGGTAATCATCGCCCGCCCCGGCACCTTCAAGGAGAGCTCCCCGGAGGCTGTCGCAGGCGCCTTCGAGTCGGCGGGAGCCTCGGTCTCCCTCATCCCCGATGCCGGTGCAGCAGTCGCCGCGGCGCTTGCGGGCGGGGACGGGCGGCCGATTCTGGTCACCGGGTCCTTCTACCTCCTCGGTGAGGTCCGACGCTACATACGCGCCTCCGTGGACGCAGGCGACGCCGATTTCGTATAGTGAATTTGTACGGTGACCTCAAAGGAGCCGTTTCAAAGGAGTGGAACTCATGACCGAGCTCTTGAACGGGCGACTTATTATTACGACCGGCGACATAACACAGATGGAGGTTGATGCCGTGGTGAACGCGGCGAACTCCTCGCTCATGGGCGGCGGCGGGGTCGACGGTGCCATACACCGCGCGGGCGGCCCGGCCATTCTCAAGGAGTGCAAAGAGGTCCGAACGTACGACTGGCCGGACGGGCTTCCCACGGGACAGGCGGCCATTACCACCGCCGGCGATCTACCCGCACAGAAGGTCATCCATACCGTCGGACCGGTGTGGCACGGCGGCAACAGTCAGGAGGACGAGCTTCTCGAAGCCGCCTACCGCAACAGCCTCGACAAGGCCGCTTTCGAGGCGATGCAAACGGTAGCCTTCCCCGCCATCTCGACCGGCGTCTACGGATTCCCGAAGGACCGGGCCGCAAAGATCGCCTACCGTGCGGTGGGAGAGTATACGCGACGCAACACCGTGCCCCGCACGATTTACTTCGTGTTCTTCTCACAGGACGACGCCGACGCGTTCCTGAGCGCGGTCGGCGCAGACGCGGACGCAGGCTGAGAGCGGTGTCCCTCAACTGGCGGGAAATCGAACTCGCACTCGAGGAGCTCGATCTCGTCGACTCCCACGTGCAGCGTGTGGTTCAACCGGATTACCGCACTCTCGTCTTCGAACTCTACCGGCCGGGTGAGCGGTTTCACCTCCTCGTCTCGCTCGAGCAGGGCGCGACCCGTCTCCATCGCCTTTCGCGCAGACCGGGAAAACCGAAGAAGGCCCAGCGCTTCGAGCAGTTTCTCCGCGCCCGGCTCGAAGGCGGTCGGATCGTCGACGCCTACCAGATAGACGGCGAGCGCATCGTGAAGATCACCATTGAGCGTGCGGGTGAACGGACTCTGCTGTGGATCCGACTGTGGGGCGGCGCGGCCAACGTCATCGCCACCGACGCCGGCGGCATCATCCTCGATGCCGTCTACCGGCGCCCCAAGCGCGATGAGGTCTCAGGCGCCCGCTACGACCCGGAGGCGGACATCTCCCGATCCGAGGAGGACGAGGCAAAGCGCAGGGCACGGCTGGAGAGCTTCACCGTGCGCGAGCATCCCCCCGAAAAGAGCTTCAACGAGTTTCTCGAGGAGGTCTACGGTCGGCGCGCCGAGGAGGAGCGCAGGGAGCAGATCGCCGCAGGCGTGCGCAAGCGACTGCAGACCGAGCTCTCGCGCACCCGGCGAAACCTTGCAAACCTCGAGCGCAAGCAGGAGGAGGCGGAGGACCACGAGCAGTACAGGATCTACGGTGATCTCATCATGTCGAACCTCCATCGCATCTCCCCGGGCGACCGGTGGGTGGAGGCGGGAAACTACTTCCGTGACAACGAGCCCACCACCATCGAGCTCGACCCCGACCTCGCCCCCCACGAAAACGCGGAGAAGTATTACGCACGGCACAAGAAGGCGAAGCAGAGCCTCGAGAACATCACCGAGCAGCTCCAGAACCAGCGGCGGCGAATCCGGCAGCTCGAGGAGCGGATCACGAAGGTCGACGAGACCGAAGACCTCGCTACGCTGCGGGAAATGGCGCAGTCGGTCGAGCCTGCGCAGAAGAGCGATGAGCGCGACCAGAGGCCGGGGCTGCAGTTCGAATCCCAGGGCTTTCGCATCCTCGTGGGGCGAACCGCCCGGGAGAATGACGAGCTGTTACGCCGCTACGTGCGAGGGAACGACTACTGGCTGCACACCCGCGACGCCCCGGGCGGCTACGTCTTCGTCCGGTCGAAACCCGGGAAGAGCGTTCCCCTCGATGTGCTCCTCGATGCGGGGAACCTCGCGGTGTGGTACAGCAAGGCGAAGAACGCCGGTGAGGCCGATCTCTTCTACACGCAGGTCAAGCACCTTCGGCGGGCAAAGCACGGGAAGACGGGGCTGGTCATCCCGACACAGGAGAAGAACCTCGCCGTACGAGTGGAGAGGGAACGCCTCGATCGTCTGTTCGATCAGCCGCGCAACTGACACTTCGCGATCGACCCTTGCCGAGAACGACAAAAAGCTTCAAATTCCTGGTACTGTGACCGAAGAATTCGCACTTTCAAATGATGACAAGCGTTACCTGATCCGGATCGCGCGCGACGCGGTGCGGGCAAAGCTCGCCGGCCAAGCCCCGTCCGATCCCGATCCGCCGAGTGAGACGGTATTGCAGCCGGCCGGGGCCTTTGTGACCCTTCGCGTTCCGCAACCGGGCGGGGGTGAGCCTGCGGGCGGCGGGGAGCCGGCTCTGCGTGGGTGTATCGGCCACGTCGTCGCGCGGCAGCCGCTCAATGAGACGGTGCGCGATGCCGCAGTGTCGGCGGCTTTCCGGGATCCGCGGTTCGCCCCCATCACCCTGCCCGAGCTCGAGACGGTTCGTTACGAGATATCGGTGCTCTCTCCGTTGCGCCGGGTTTCCTCGCCCGAGGAGGTCATCCCCGGAACTCACGGGGTGATGCTGAGCGCCTCCGGACACTCCGGTCTGCTATTGCCGCAGGTTGCGACCGAGCAGGGGTGGGACCGGGAGACGTTTCTCACCCACTGCTGCTACAAGGCACACCTCGAGCCCGAGTGCTGGCGGCACCCGTCGACCGAGATACAGGTCTTCACCGCAACCGTATTCGGTGAATCGGAAGTCGGCGGGAGCGCCGACGGGGGGAACGACACATAGATGGAACTCTCACAGCTTGCCGAAGGACTGGTTCGCATCGACCGGCATGACGGAACCTTTCTCGGGATTGCAACGTACATCCCCACGAACCGTTTCGCCGTAACCAAGCTCACGGGCATGAAACGCTCTCACGGCACCATCGTGTTCGAGGGCGAGCTTCACACCTGGCATATCCACGGATTCACGCAGCACGAGGAGCAGCTCTACCTCTACGGCGACTACGTGGAAGGGCGCACCCTATCGGAGGTACTGCAGTACTCCGCCGACGGCTTCCTGCCCTACCTCAGTCGGCTGACCCGGGCCATGAGCACGCTCAAGTCATCGGAGCAGCCCACTCCGGTGCTGCACGCACGCAGCGTCGTATTCCTCGAGGACGGCGGCGTGCTCTTCCTCCCGCCCGAGCTCGTGAGCGCCATGACGGGGTTTCAGTCGCCGGAGGATCGACAGGAGTTCTACGAGGTCTACCGTCACCCCGATCTCGACGCCGAGCGCAACCTCTCGTATGCAGTGGCCGTGCTGGCCTTTCAGTCCCTGACCGGACAGGTTCCGTTCGAGGATACCGAGGAAGAGGAGCTTATCGAGCGCATGCGCTCGGGCCTCGTAGCCAATCCGCGCTATATCGTACCCGAGATCATGGAGGAGGTGGGGGAAACCCTGCGACGCTGCCTCGCCGATCCGGAGGGGAAGCTCCCCACCCTCGAGGGGTGGACCGACATATTCCAGTCATGGATACAGCATGGAACACACCGGGAGATCAGCGAGGAGGAGCGCGGCCGTCTCTTCGAGGAGGCGGAGGCGCAGCAGCGGGGGATGGAGCGAACCTACAGACGACGGGAGCACATCCGCCGCAACTGGCGCCGCTACGTGGGCATCACGCTGGTTGCGGTGCTCATCGGCACCATTCCCGCAACGATTCTCTATCGCTCCTTCGAGCCGCGGGAAACTGCGGGCTACACCCCGGCAGAGGTCGTGGAGGCCTTCTACTACGGAATGAATGAACTCGACCACGAAATTATGGCCGACGCCACCGTTGAGGGTGCCGGCAGCACGGAAACTCGCGAGGTTACCACCATGTTCGTGGTCTCCCGTATGCGGACCGCTGTGGAGATGCGCTCGAGCCTCATCGACGCCCGGGACTGGTACACCGAGGGTAAGCCCGCCATAGAGGAGGGACGGCAGGTATACGGCGTCGCCGATCTCCGCCTCGACGCACTGCGCCCCCCTGCCGAGGACGAGCACGCCTTCCGCGTAACCTACGAGAAGTGGTACCCGACCGGTATGGACCGTGAGAGCGGCGGCGAGGGCATTCTCGTCGGATTCGAGCGGGTCGACCGCGTGTACCTGCGGCAGAGCCGCGGCGACTGGGTGATCTACCGGATGGACCGGCTCGAGGACCGCACCATGGAACGCCGGCGCACCGACGGCACCCTCATCGAGGAACCCGCGGCAAACTCAGAACCGTGAGACTCGAAACCATGAGCTCAGAACTGTGAGACCAGGAAGGTGATGAGACCGGTAACGAAGAAGCCGCCACCGGCGTACATCATCACCGTGCCCGGCGAGACCCCGTCGGGCTGCACCGCGTCACTGAGGAAGGCATCGGCGGCATAATCCACGCCGTACCCCGCCCCCGCGAACACCGCACCCATCACCATGAGCCCGATACCCCCGTTTCGCAGCTCCGTGCGGTCCCCCTCGGCGAACTCCGGCGGCGCGAGGTCGAGGTCGGGGAGCGTGGGCAGGGGCTCGATCTCGGCATCGGGGGCGGGCTGCTCCGGCTGTGCCTCCGGAACCGGCTCGGCGAGCTGCGGCTGCTCCCCGTAGAATCCGTAGACGTAGGAGTACGCCTCCGGGAATCGGTCCTCGAGGACCGCCGCGCCCCTCGGCTGCGTTTCGAAGCTGTGGCCGGCCCAGAACGCCACGGTTTCGCCTTCGAGGGCGTCTGAAACCTCGAGGGCGACGCCCGCTTCGGCGGGCACGGTGCGTGCACGCGTGCCGGCGGACACGACCGTGGCATCCCTCTCCGCGTCGACCGGCCTCAGGCGAAGTGTTGCGCGTCCGGCGATGGTCGAGACCGCGGTGTAGACGGCGGCGGTGGCGGGATCGGCGAGCACGTCGACGGCGACGTCGCTCCCCGGCGCAATCGTGACACGGGCGTCGGGCCCCTCCACGACGACGTTACTCGAGGCCGACGACGGCACGATAGCCCTGAGGCGACCGAAGTACATGGTGAGCCTCCCGCCGCCTGCATCATCGACCTCCTCGAGGCGAATGGTCGCCTGGGCGCCGAGCTTGATCCTGGTAGGGGCCGGGAGCAGCTGTAGCTCGAGGCTCGTGTTCTCCTCGAGCTGCAGCAGGGTGCCTTCGAGGACCGGGCGTCCGGCAACCGGCTCGAGGTACGCATCGTAGCTGGAGACGCTGCCGTCGCGAAAGAGCGAGAGCCGCCGGCCTTCGGCGGTGAGCGCCATCCCGATGGGAGTGCGTCCTTCTTCCTGCGCCTGAAGGAAGGCCGTCACGAGGAAAAGCATGAGAAACGCTGCAGAGAGCCGGTACATGTACTTGCGAGTGTAGCCCAATTCCTTCCGCGGCTCAACATTGCACAGCGCTGTAATCTGCAGGTATAGTGGCCTCCGATGGAGCAGGCAACTGGAGAAATAAGGCTCGGCTACTCCGACCCCGGCATGAACGAGATCATCGCGGTCTCGCCCGCCGAACCGATTGCCTTTACACGGCACTTCGACCAGAACGAAGACTTCTTCCTGCGCCTTCCCTCCGCGATTGCCGTGCCGTCGCTTCCCATCCACCACGATGTGCGCCAGTCGAGGCCGGGGGAGGTTTACCTCTCGGCTCTGCGCGACCTCACCCGGAACCTGATCGCACGCAGACTCGCCATCTTCGACGGCCTCTCATACGTCTTCGACCCGACCGAGGTCCAACGCCCCACGTTCTACGCCCTCCACGAGCAGGAGGGGAGGATCGACCTCTATCTGCTCAGGCTCGACCTCTCCTTTCGCCCCTCGGTTCATGAAATCACCAAACGCGGATCCAACGACGTGAGCCCGGCTTACCGCACCGACCGGCTCTACGTCGAGGCGGACATGATTCCCGTCATCGGAACCATAGGATCCGAGTCGGATCCCGAGGGCTTTCGTGTGGAGCAGATCATCTCCGAGACCTGGATCGGCGAGACCGGCCGCGGCTACTTCGTGCAGGGAATCTGGCTCGACAGAGACCTGACCCGATTCTTCTCCAAGCTGTTCCTCCCGCCCGGAAAGCGGACCTATCCCTACTATCCCCTCAACTGCAAGTACCGCTCGGTCTGCCTGAGCGCCGTTGACCTGCTACCCGCGAGACGGTGGGAGGAGACGCCGCTCTTACATGCAGCCCGGGATTTTCTCAAGCCTCATATCGAGGAGATAGAGGAGGCGCTCAAGGAGCAGGCATTCAGCGAGGATCTCGAAACGTTTCGGCAATTGAAAGCGCAGGTCGATGAGAGCCGGCAGAAGGAGTGGAACAGTCTGCATGTGCGGGCCTATCTCAACGAATCAGACATGAAGGAGTTTGTCGTTGAAAGCTCCTGAATCCTACGCCGGTCCTGAATCCTACGCCGGCGCGAGGGTGACCGTCATGGGACTCGGCCTTCACGGCGGCGGCGCCTCGGCGGCCCGGTTTCTCGCTCGCGAAGGAGCCGAGGTCACCGTCACTGATCTGAGAGGAGAGACGGAGCTTGCCGCATCCCTCGATTCCATCGCATCTCTGCCGATCCGCTTTGTTCTCGGGCGCCACGAGGACGGAGACTTTGCCGATGCCGATATCGTCATAAAGAATCCGGCTGTCCCCCGGAGCTCACGCTATCTCGCGCTCGCCCGCCGCATAGAAACCGATATTTCCATCTTCCTCTCACGGACGTCCTCGCCGATTGTGGCCATCACCGGCACGAAGGGCAAATCTTCGACGAGCTCGGCCGCACATCACATCCTCTCCGAGACCGTGGGCAATGCCTTCCTCGGCGGAAACATCACCCGCTCCCCGCTCGAGTTCGTCGATGAGCTCACCGAGGCGAGCACGGTCGTTCTCGAGCTATCCTCCTTTCAGCTCGGAGACCTTACGCTTACCCGTGCCGGCATCGGGGCCCTCCGGCCGCGGATATCGGTCATCACGAGCATCTTCCGCGATCACCTGAACTACTACGACTCGATGGATGATTACGTCGCCGACAAACGCCTGATCTACGCCGCCCAGCAGGCAACCGACTGGACGGTCGCCCGAGACGACGCGTGGGGACGCCTCTTTCTGCAAGAAACTCCCGCGCGGGGGGCGGTGGCCTCGGATGCTCCGCTCGACCCCGCCGATGCGGGAGCCGTGGCCGGTGCGTGGCTCGACGGCGCGGTCGGCCTCGTGGGCATCCCGGGCGGCACGCCTCACGCCCGCGAGGAAGTGATCGTCCCCGAGCGACTCCTCGTCCCCGGTATCCACATGCGACGTAATCTCCTCGCCGCCGGTCTCGTGTGTCGCCTTCTCGGCGTGGGGGCCGATGCGATCCGAGAGGCGGCCGCCGGCTACCCCGGCATCGAACACCGCCTCGAGCTCGTCCGCGAGTCGGGCGGGGTGTGGTACTACAACGACTCGGCGGCCACCATTCCCGAGGCCGCCCTCGAGGCCGTGAGCTCCTTCGAGGTGCCGGTACACCTCATAGCGGGCGGCACGGACAAGAACATAGACTTCTCGCTCTTCTCCGAGATTGCGGCGCGCGTGGCGGGGCTCTACCTGCTCGAGGGCAATGCGAGCACACCGATACTCGAGGAGCTCGGCGGCAGGCAGGCGACCGGGCGCGCGGAAGCGCGAGGCCGCAGCACCGGGGAAGGCCTCAGGCCGCGGGGCCCCTTTGCATCGCTCGATGATGCCGTTTCCGCGGCCGCCGGCGAGGCCCGGGAGGGTGAGGTCGTCATCCTCTCGCCCGGATGCGCCTCGTTCGGCATGTTTCGAAACGAGTTCGACCGGGGACGCTGTTTCCGCGACATCGTGCGGGCGCTCCGATAGCAGGTGAACACCCGGGGCGTTCGGCTAACGCTTTCTGATTCGCTTGTAGTAGACGGTGCGCGCCCGCTCGGCTGTGCGGTAGAGGGCGTAACCCGCCCGACGAGTGGGATAGTCCCAGCCGCCGGCGCGGTGGAGGATCCGCCCTCCGAAGCCGGTCTTGAAACGGTACAGCCCGTGCATGGGGTGCTCCGGATCGTCGGCCGGCGGGACGCCGAAGAGATCGTAGTACGCCGCGCCGGCCGCTCGGGCGCGGCGCATGGCCTCCCACTGCAGCGCGTAGGGCGCCATGAGGTTGCGCTTGTGGTTCGAGGATGCTCCGTAGAGATACGTCGCGGTCGCCCCGAAGCGGAGCACAATGATACCGGCAAGCAACTCACCCTCGTGCTCGGCGACGAACAGGGAGAGATCGGCCTCCGGATATGCGGCCGCCGTGTCGAACAGGGCCCGATAGTAGGCGGCTGAGTGAATGGCGATGCGATCACGATCGGCCGTCTCGCGGTAGAGCTCGTACCAGCGGTCGAGGTCGTCGGCGACATCCTCGGCCTCGGCCTCGGGAGCATGCACCGCTCCCTCTCGGACCTCCACCTCCTTTTTACCGGCAAGCCGGACGTTGTAACGCGTCTTGGACTTCATCGCCCCGAGCAGAGCATCCTCTTCCTGCCTGAGATCGACGATGACGGTGCTCGGGGGCTGGATGTCTACCGGGGCGCGCACGAGCCCCTCGGTCGCGGCGTCTTGGAAGGGCAGGTCGAATCGAACGAAGAGCGGTCTGCGCTCTAGCCGCTGCGCGAGCCCGGCCGCGAGCTCGGCGAGGCGGCCGGGGGCACCGTTGGTGCTGGCGCCCACGAGCTCCGGGCCGTGCGGAACGTAGGCGATGTGTGCTCCGGGAGAGAGACGGCGCGTGAGAACGAGAAGCGGCGCATCCGGGCGCGTTCCCGCCGGGGAAGACGTTTCCGCGTACCGATTCCCGACGGCGAAAAAGTGAGGGCTCCAGCCGAATTGCTGCTTGAATCGCGCCCAGAAGGGGGATTGGAGGAACCCCTCCGGAGTCGGATAGGAGGTCTCGTCAACCTCGGAAATGATCACGTGGGGCCTCCACGCCCGGCGGGCCGGGCAGACCGGCCGTGGCCGCCGGATCTCGCCGTCACCCGACCTTGCCGCTCGTCACCTTCTCGC
>CAZVXU010000013.1:30230-32561 GCA_964631585.1 uncultured Spirochaetaceae bacterium
GCCGTGGCCGCCGGATCTCGCCGTCACCCGACCTTGCCGCTCGTCACCTTCTCGCTGGTGACCTTCTTGCCGCCTATTTCGAGGTCGCGGCCGCCGACCTGCACGACACCGTCCTTCACCGTGATGGGCATCGAGAAAAAGCTCTCGATGTCGATCTCGTCCGGCTCGTCCTTCGGCGCGGAGACGCCCTCGGGCAGAATCCGCTCGCCGGGGGTCGCGTGATCGACGAAGAGGACGTCGACGGTACCCTCATCACCCTCGCGGCCCTCTTCGGGCTCGGCGGCAAGGAGCATGCCCTGGCTCTTCACGCCGCGAAGCTTGGCGGGCTTGAGGTTATTTACCAGCACCACTGTTCGCCCCGAGAGCTCGTCGGCGGTGTAGTAGGGAACGAGGCCGGAGACGATGACGCGCTCGCTGGTCTCGCCGTCGTCGACGGTCTCCACGTAGAGCTTATCGGCCTTGGGATGTCGGTCCACCGAGACGATCTTTGCAGCGCGGAGGTCCACCTTGGAGACGAATTCCTCGGCCGGATCCGTGGTCGGCCCGGCGCCCGCCGTCGCCCCGGCGGGCGCTTCAGCGGTGCCGGCCGCGAGCTCGTCGCGCACTTTGCGCTCGGCCTGACTGCCGGAGAAGCGCTCGCGCATCTTGGTGACGAGCTCATCGGTGAGCTGGGCAAAGAGGATATCGGGCTTCGAGACGGCGGAGAGCCCTCCGAAGCGGCCGAGGTCCTTCCAGTCTGCATCGGGAGCCCCGATGAAGGCGGCGATGCGCTTCGCGGTATCGGGGATGTAGGGCGAGATGAGGATCGAGAGGTCGCGCAGGAGGTACACGAGGTGGGACAGAAGCGCCTTCGTCCCCTCGGGGTCCGAATCCTTCGTCTTCCACGGCTCGGCGGCCTGGAAGGCGCGGTTCCCGAGAGAGGAGATCTGGAAGACCTTGCGGAATGCGTCGCGAAGCTGCGCGAACTCGAGATGACCGGTGATCTCCTTCTCGATTCCCCTCACCTCCTGCCAGAAGGATTTCCAGGAGGAACTCATCTTCTTCTCGTCGATCGGGACGACCTCGCCGTCGTAGTTCTTGTAGAGAAAGGTCAGCGTGCGATTGACGAGGTTTGCGAGATTTCCGATGAGCTCACCGTTGGTCTTCTCCTGGAAGTCGTCCCAGGTGAAGGTGAAGTCCGAGGTCTCCGGCCGGTTGTAGAAGATGTAGAAACGCCACACGTCCGCGGGGATGCCCGTGTCCTGTGCGTCGGTCCCGAACACGCCGATTCCGCGGCTCTTGGAAAACTGGCCACCCTCGTAGTTGAGGTACTCCGAGGAGGACATCGTGTGGAGCATGGTCCACTTCTCGCCGGTGCCGATGAGCGAGGACGGGAAAATAACGGTGTGGAAGGGAATATTGTCCTTTCCGACGAACTGCACGAGCTCGGTATTGTCCGGATCCCGCCACCATGATTCCCAGTCGTCGGTGAGATTCATGGTGATGGAAATGTAGCCGATGGGTGCATCGAACCACACGTAGAAAACCTTGTCCTGGAATCCCTCGAGCGGTACCGGTATGCCCCACTTGAGGTCACGGGTGATGCCACGTTCCTTGAGGCCGTCGCGGATCCACGCCTGGGTCATTTGCACGGCGTTGCGTGCCCACTGCCCCTTCACCGAGGCCGTCTTCACCCACTCCTCGAGCTCGGGGCGTATCCCCGGCAGATCGATATAGAGGTGATTGGTCTTCTTCATCACCGGCGTCGAGTTGTCGATCTCGCTTCGCGGGCTGATCAGATCCGCGGGGTCGAGGAGCTTGCCGCAACTCTCACACTGGTCGCCCCGCGCGTCCTCGTAGCCGCAGTGAGGACAGGTACCGCGGACGTAGCGGTCGGCGAGGAACATCTGAGATTCCTCCGAGTAGAGCTGCTCGATGGTGTGCTCTTTGATGTACCCGTTTTCGTAGAGCTTCCAGAAGATGTGCTGCGTTATCTCGGTATGCCTGGGCGTCGACGTCCGGCCGAACTTGTCGAAGGAGATGTTGAACCAGCGATAAATGTCGTCGTGCACCGTGTAGTAGCGGGTGCACAGTTCCCGCGGGGTGATGCCCTCCTCGCGGGCCCGCGTCTCGGTGGCGGTGCCGTACTCATCGGTGCCGCAGATGTAGAGCGTCTCGTAGCCGGCGAGGCGGCAGTAGCGCGCAAATACATCCGCCGAAAGGACCTGGATGAGGTTCCCAAGGTGCGGAATATTGTTCACGTACGGCAGGGCCGAGGTGACCAGTCGTTTCTTCATAGCCTCCGACTATAGGTTTCGCCACCCCGACTGTCAACCTTGGCTGATGACGACC
>CAZVXU010000014.1:0-31095 GCA_964631585.1 uncultured Spirochaetaceae bacterium
AGGGCGGAGTTCTCGTGACTACCGGAGAACTCTACCTCGTAGTCTTCCCCGGGGACGACTCCGTGATCGGGAAAGAGGGCCGAGGGCGCCTGATTCCCTGAGTTCGACGTCGGCGTGGTGTGGGCGACACGCTGACCCGCCAGATCCGGGAGCTCCTGCAGATCGCTGTCGGCGTGCACGTACACCTGGAGGGTATAACCGAACTGTCCGTCCTCACCGCCCATTATCGCAAACGGTACGTATCCGGCCAGATTGACGGCGAAGGGAGTCGGGCCGGTAGAGATGCCGGCGATGTGCAGACGCCCTGCCCGCATCGCCTCCACCTGCGCCGCGTACGAATCAACCGAAAAGAAACGAACATCCTTGCCGGTCACCTCCGAGAGATGATCCATGAACGGCTGCCAGATGTCCTTATACACCGCCGGGTCCTCCACCGGGGTATAGGCGAAGACCAACGTATCCGGATCCACCCATTTGCTCTCGTCTTTCGGCAGGTCCGCTACCAGATCCCCGTTCTCATCGCAGTACATCACATCGAGTAATCCTCGATTCGAGCACTCTTCAACCGCCATTTCCTCCTCTTGCCCCCCGCTTGCGAACGCAAACGAAACGGCCAACAGAAGAACCAACGACACAACAAAATACCTTTTCATCTTGTCTCCTCCTTTTAGAGAACTGAATGCTTAAGGATAAAAATCAACGTCCTTTGTTATTCGATTGTTAAGACTCCGTTAGGATTCGATGAGCAGAACTACTCAGGCATCGTAGTACGGTTTTTCTCATCGAGCAAGAAGATTGTTATCCGGCGACGAACCGCAGGGTAACGCACGTCGAGGGAGATCTGCGCAGCTCGATGATTGCGCCGAGTTGCTCGGCAAGGCTGTGAACGAGCCGCAACCCAAGGGATGTCGTACTCGTGAAGTCCACCTCTTCGGGAAACGGGCGACCGGAGTTCTCCAGGCGATACTCACACATCGTGCCGGCACGATTACCGGAGGACGGCGTCGATGCCTCGCCGGCCGCACCCTCCTCCACACGCAATGTAAGAGAGAAACGCCGTTCTCCGCCGGGCAGAAACCCGTGCTTCAGCGCGTTGGTGGCGATCTCGTTGGTGATGAGACCGAGCACCACGGCGGTCTGCGGCGAGACGAGGACCTCATCGAGTTCTTCCTCGATCCGACACGGCTCGTCGGACATCGAGGAGAAAATCGTCCGGGTAAGCTCTGCGAGGTAACGTGAGAGATCGACCGTGCTCGCCCCGCCGCCGTGCTCATGGAGCATCTCGTAGAGCATGCTGACAGCGGCGAGCTTCTGCCGAATATCCCGAAGGACTTCCACCGAGGCCTCGGCATGTACCGGATCCTTCGCCTCCACCTCATCGATTTTGAGGTTGATCAACGAGTTGAGCATGTTGAGGTTGTTTTTGAGCCGATGGTAATTCTCGCGCGTGAGAAAGTCCTTCTGCTCGATGGTCGCTTGCAAGGTTTCGATGAGCTCCCGACGCTGGGTGATGTCGGTGGCGACCGACAGTACGTAATGACGGTCGCCCTCTCGGTAGGGATAGTCATGCCACTCACAGAGGATGTCCCGTCCGTCCTTGGTCCTGTCATAGTTCACATTCCGGGAAACGTGATTGACCGCCAGCGAGTCTACAAGCCATTGCTTGAGCCCCCCGGCGGTCATCTCGTTGCGCGGCGAATAGAGGAGCTCCATCAATACCCGACCTACCGCTTCGTGCTCACCGTAGCCGAACAGCTCCTCCGCGCCCCGGTTCCAGTGCCGAACTACGTAGCCAGGGTCCGAGACTATGGCGGCGATGGGGATGCGCTCAAAGAAAAACCGATACGCGTGGCGCTCGTAGTCGGTCGTTCGTTCCCGTTCGCGACGTTGAAGAGCCGCCTGAACCGTTCGCAAAACGACGGCGGCGCTCTCGGAGTTCTTTTCGACATAGCCATAACACAGAGGATGCGGCTCGGAGATATCCGTAGCCTCCAGCCCCGGCGGCACGAGATAAAGCACGGGAATAGAGAGCTTCTCTCCGAGAAACGTTGCGGGCACCTGCCCCGCGTCTACCAGAAGAAGCGCCGGTCGCTCCGACCCCGGCTCCGGCTCCGGCTCCGGCCCCGGGCCCGGCAGCCTGCCGATCCACTCACTCGAAGAGCAGATCGATTCCACCTCGAAGCCGTTTTCGGCGAGGAGCGAAGCGATCCGTCCGCGGCTGTGGTCATCAGGGTCCAGGATAAGGATGGAACTCGTCACTATTAGGGCAATAGTAGCACGAGTTTGATGCGCGACCAAGGAACCTGATACCCGACTGCTTGCCTCTGAAGAGTCGCCGCCACGGCGACGTGCCAGGGCTGTAATCGGCCTCGCGGAGGTGACCGGACGCTACAAGTCAGCCGCGCACCGGAATCCCGTGTGCCCAGTCGAGGTCTCAGGGGTGTTCTTCGTACGCGCCGCCACCCGGTAGCGGTTACAGTAGGAGTAGTGGCACAGGTAGGAGCCGCCGCGCGTCACTCGGTCACCTGCGCCCGGTTGCCAGCGGTCCCGGCACCATTCCCACACGTTGCCGGAGCAGTTGTACAGCCCGTAACCATTGGGCTCGAACGCGGTAACAGGGCAGGTTCCCTGGTAGCCATCGGTCGCTGTATTGCGGACCGGAAACTCCCCCTGCCAGATATTGCACATGTGTCGGCCACCGGGGGTAAGCTCGTCGCCCCAGGGGTAGCGTCGTTGCTCCAGCCCGCCGCGGGCCGCACATTCCCACTCGGCTTCGGTTGGAAGCCGCTTTCCGGCCCAGCCCGCATAGGCTGCAGCATCATTCCACGATACATGCGCGACGGGGTGATTCTCGCGTCCGCGTATGTTCGACCCCTTCCCCTCCGGATGGCGCCAGCCGGCACCCTGGACGCCAAGCCACCAGGCGAGCCCCGGCACGGGTCGTACATGCCCGCGTTTCAATGCGAGCCTGGCGACAAACGAGTGGAAAACGAATGACCACCCGAAGCGCTCAGCATCGGTGACGTAGCCCGTCGCGTCTACGAACTCGCCGAACTGTGAGTTCGTCACCGCGGTGCAATCGATGCGAAATGGTTGAACCGTCACCTCCCGCACCGGGCCCTCCCTATCGGCAACGAAACTCTCGGGAGCCTCGCTACCCATGAGGAAGGCGCCGCCTCGGATCGCCACGAGAGATTCCTCGTGGTGCAGCACGGACGCGGCTCTCCTCTCGCTGGGTGCCGACTCGTCCCGCTGCGGTGTATCCGCTGCATGGAGGGAGTTGGTGTGCCGGGGCGCGCAACAACTGTCGGTCCGATTCTCATACATGACGGTCGCTCTCACAGCTCCTCTTCGCCGGCAAGCAGATAACGCGCGCCCGCCTCACTCCGCGCCGTTGCCTCCAGGAGCTCAGGGTGCATACCCTCAATGGTCTCGATACGGGCGAGGAGTCGCTCTTTCATCCGGTCGGCAACCGATCGGTACGCGGGCAGACCGACAAGGTTTTCCAGCTCATACGGGTCGGCGTCAAGGTCGTACAGGCAGGCCTCCGTGTAGCGGCTCGCAAAGCTATCGTTCCACGGGTCGGCATCCGATGAGCTCACACTGTACTTCCATCGGCGCGTGCGAACCGCCCGGCCCACTTCGGATTCACTTATCTGCACGAATATGTCGTCCGGACGATCCGCCAAACCTCCGGCTACGAGAGGCAGTAGCGAGGAACCCGACATTTGCGGCGGCGGCGTGATCCCCGCGGCGTCGAGAAGCGTCGGCGGAAGGTCCAAGAGGCTTGTGAGGGCCTCCACACGGCCGCCGCCCTGAAACCCAGGTCCGCCGATCGCGGTCGGCACGCGAATTGATGCGTCGTGGCAGGACCGTTTGTACTCGGCGTTTCGGGTCTTGAAGTGATTGCCGTGATCGGAGGTAAACAAAACGATCGTCGACTCCGCGAGGCCGAGACTCTTCAAGGCGTCAAGGACCCTGCCGAGGCACTCATCGAGGCGCTTGACCATTCCATAGTAGCCGGGAAGATGTCGTGCGGCCGAGCCGCCGAGATGACGGAGGTCGGGTGGTATCCACGGGTCGAGGTATCGTTCCGCGTAGCCGGCGGGCGCCGGATAGTCATCACGGCGATTCTGCTGATGGGGCTCGAGAAACGACAGAAAGAGAAACAACGGCTCCTGCCGATGCTCGGCAACGTACCGAATGGCGGCGTCGGTGAGCGCATCGACACGGTAGCCGGGAAGACGCACCTCTCTGTTTTCCGTGTCGTAGAGCCGCGTGTCGTAGGGCTCCGAAGCGAACTCCAGCATGTCCGCCGCCAGCCAGTCCTCGTAGCCCCCGCGCCGAGCAACCGGCACGGGTTGTTGCCGGTCGATGTCCCACGATGGGTCCGTACCGCCGAGATGCCACTTACCGATGTAGCCGGTGCGGTAACCGGCCGCACCGAAGAGCTTCGCCAGGGTCGTTGCACTCTCGTCGAGGGGAATGCGATTACGGTAGCACCCCGTTTCTGTCGCGTACCGGCCTGTCTGTAGAGAGGCTCGCGCGGGCCCGCATACGGGCTGACAGCTGAAGTGCCGGCTCAGATGTGTGCCCGCGCCGGCGAGGCGCTCAAAGTTCGGCATGAGATCCATGGGGTTCCCATGCAGGGAGGAGGTATCCCATCTCTGCTGATCAGTAAAGAAAACGACGACGTTCGGCTTTCGGTTCATCAGAATCTCACCTCACCCGGTGATGGGTTCTCGCCGGCGCTCATGCGGTTGCCGGTCCCGCCGAGCACGGAGTAATCGAGGTACTCCCGACCGACGAGCATGGCTGCACCGAGGAGATACCCGGCCTCTTCAAGCTTTCGGTAGTGGAGCTTGAAGTTGATACGAGGGTCGACGTTGCAGGCCACAACCTCGCGAAGGGACTCGAGCCAGGCGTCCCCATGTTCGCCGAAGTGGCCCACGATGTATATGTTGCGGATATCGAGCACAAGTATCAGAATGGCGAGCGCACGCCCCACGGGGACCGCCGCTTTGGCGAGTATTTCGCGGGCGTCCTCATCACCGCCGGCGGCCCAGTCAAAGAGCTCAGGGAGACCTTCCTCTACCGCTATCGCGTCATCGACCTGTGAACGGTGTATTCGCGAGATAAATGATTCGAAGAGCGTGTGCTGATTCACGACCGTCTCGAGGCATCCCCGCTTTCCACACCGACACAGGTCGCCGTTCTCTTTTGCGGTAATGTGCCCGATCTCGCCTGCAAGCCCCTCTTCCCCGCTGTGGAGGGCTCCGTCGATAACAAGCCCGGCACCGATACCATTTCGGACACTCACGACGACAAATGTGTTCTCGCCAAGTTGCGGCTCCTTGTAGAGCGTGTAGGCCCGCGTATTGTTTTCCACACGCACTGCTAAGCCGAGGCGAATACTCACACTCTCGGCAAGCGATGCAAAGACATCGGTACTGCGAGGCAGCAGCCACCGGGGCATGCCGATGCCGATGCCGACCACCGAGCCAAAGTCGTCGCTGGTGCAACCTACGCCGGCAGCGTCGGAATCGCAGACACGGGACAGCACTTCATCTTCGATGAATCGAACGAGCGCCGACTGATCGTCGACCGCCGGCGTGGGCATATGGGCCTGCCAGAGGATCTCGCGTCTGAGGTCCACAACAGCCACACGGGTGGTACGGTACTCGATGTCTATACCAATGAACTTGGGAGCGTCCGAAGCGAGATCGAAGACATAGGAGTTCTTCCCCAGCTGCAACTCACGGGGAGCTGTTCCAGCTCTCATGAGAACGCCCGCGGCCTCGAGGCGATTGACGTATTTCACTACGGTGGCCCACGCCATGTGTCCACGGTTCACAAGGTCGCCCTTGCTCATCGGACCTTTGTCCGCAATAAGGGCCAGGATACGTCGTTCGTTCTCGCTCATTCTTTGCATGTTGCCGACTCAGTATATCAGGAAGCCCCCGGGCTCGATTCGCCCTACAGAAACCTTTGCATATCGCCAACGCCTTCGAGATACTCTGCGAATACGAGCTGGCTGTAGGCGTGATAGCCTTTCCAGCGTTCATCTGAGGCGAGGACGCCGTCGAGGTATCGAATGGCTTCCTTCCGCACCGCTTCGTATTCGGGCTCGAGGAAGAGGTTTTCCAACTCGCCTGCCCCGCGTCCTGTCGGATCCAGGCGGTACAATTCCGATACAGCGTCGCACACGTTGAAGGAAAAGAGATACTGATGGCCGTCATTCGCGGCGAAAACCGTAGCGACGCAGGGATTCGCGACGACATGACTCCATACCTCGGCCACCACCGGCCGAGAACTCGCATCCGATTGTCCGGAGACGACGTGTTGAAGCGGCACGCCGTCGAGACGGTCGAGCGGCTCCACGCCTGCGAGCTCGCAGAACGTGGCCGCCACATCGAGAAGGCTGACAGGCGCCTCTACCCCACCCGGGGTGAACTCGCTTGCGTGCGCCTTCGACGGTTTCACGATAAATGGAACGCGAAGCACGTGCGGGTTGAGGAATGCACCTTTGTCGATGAGTCCGAGATTGCAGTTCATCTCGCCATGGTCGGCGGTATACATGACAGTCGTAGACTCATACAGCCCCGCGCCTCGCAAATGCTCGAAGAGCCGCTGCAGTGCGGCATCGATGACCTCGTACTGCAGGACGTTGGCGACCATGTAGTCCTCGACTGTCCTGCGATCCTGCAAGCCCCAGTTCTTGCGGTACAGTGTATAGACCCGGGGCTCCGTCCACGGAGCATTGTAGTCGTTCATCTCAAGCTTTGCGTACCCGAGCGGGTCGGGAATGCTTCGTCTGAGCTCTCGTTCGCGCTCTTCCATGTCGCCCGGAATGGCAAAGGGCTGGTGGGGCGCAAAGAAGTCGAGTTGCAGGTAAAACGGCGTGCCATCGTCCGGTTTCGACTGAAGGGTTTCGATCGCCTTCTCGACGAGGTACCACGGATAGGTGCCTTCGATAGGGAAAGCTCTGCCGTTCTGCGGTGCGATCCAACCCCCGTAGTGATTGCCGCGCCCCCTGCCCGTCGGAGACGCCCCCTGGATTGCACGATCAAAGGAGATTGGTCCGAATCCGAGAGCCCGGAGATAAGCCAGGTAGCGATCGTCATCGAACCATGGCGGCGACCAGCGATCCCAGGGGGAATCGTTCTCGCCGAAAGCATCCATGAACTTGTGACTGCCCACATGCGACTTACCGATGTGTCGTGTGTGATAGCCTTCACTCGCCAGATACTCAGGGAATATGGTGTCCGTGTTTCGCAGATGCATCGCGTGCCCGTCGTGACCACGCTCGCTGTTCGTCATGATGTAGGAGTGGCGGCCCGTGAGGTACGCAGCGCGGGCAGGCGAGCACACCGGTGCGGTGGAGAACGCGTTCGTGAAGAACGTACCGTCTTGCCTGAGCGAGTCCAGCGCCGGCGTGCGGCGGATGTCACGGTAGGCGCTGTGGTTCCAGTACTCGGGTGGCACCATGTCCGTTGAGATGAATAGGAGATTGGACCGCTGCGGCGGCTCCTCATAGTTGTACGGCGCTCTGCCGGTTAGTTGATCCACATACGCTTTGTGCTGAGACATATTTATCCTTTCACCGCGCCGGCGGTCAGTCCTTCGACGAGGTAGCGCTGGAAAATGAAAAACAGAATGAACATGGGAACCGTGCCGAAGACAGACACGGTCGTCACCTGTCCCCAATCATAGGCGACTTCTCCGAGGTAGCGAAGCGATATGCCCACGCTCAAGGTTCTGAGCCCGTCGCTGCGAATCAACGTAAGGGCAAACAGGAAGTCGTCCCACGCGAGCATGAACGAGTACAGCCCCGCCGCCAGGAGACCGGGCTTCGCCAGGGGAACTGCAATGCGCCAGAGCACCGTGAACCGCCCCGCCCCGTCGACAACCGCGGACTCCTCAATGGACTTCGGCATCTCGTCGAAGAATCCTTTGAGCATCCATGTCGCGAAAGGAACTACCGAGGCGACCAGCGCGAAAACCAGGCCGGCATGCGTGTTGAGAAGACCGAGGCTCAGGTAGAGCGCATACAGTGCGATCACGATGCCGATGACGGGGAACATCTGCGTGGAGAGAAGGCCAAAGGAGATAATGACCGTCAGCCTGGACGGATAGCGGGAAAAGGCGTATCCGGCAAGCGTTGCGCTGAGCAGTCCCAGCACCGTCGTCATCGCCGATATAAAGAAGTTGTTCCAGAGGTAGCGCAGAAAATGAATGCTCGAAAGCACGTCTTCGTAGTGTCCTGTAAATATATCCAGTGGGACGAGATCCGGCGGTACCCGATAAATCTCGATGTTCGGTTTGACCGAGGTCACGAACATCCAGTAGAGGGGAAAGAGCATCAGGCCCAGAAACGCGATGAGCAGCACGTAGAAGAACACTCGCTGCGGCAGCAGGCTTCCCTTTCCGGCAACAGCCATTACTCGTACTCCCGTGCACGGAACAGGCGCGTAAATACGATCGAGAAGAGCAAGACGATCACGAGCCATATCGTGGCGACGGCCGCGCCACGGCCAAAGTTCAGGTTGACGAAGGACCGACGGTAGCTGAGGACAGCCAGCGTCATCGTTCGGCCGATTGGACCTCCTCCGGTCATCGTCCACACCAGAGGAAACTGACGGAAGTTCATGATGACCGACATCAGAATGACGACCCGGATGACGTTACGAAGCAGTGGCAGTGTTATGGAGTAAAACCGCCTGAGAAAGCTGGCACCATCTATCATCGCCGATTCGTACATGTCCTGCGGAATGCCCTGCAGTCCGGCGAGAACAACAACGAAAATGAATGGAAACTGTCGCCAGAAGGCGGCGGCCATGACCGAAGGGAGTGCCCACTGCACATTGGCAAGCCACGAGATCGGCTCCTCCATAAGGCCGACTGATTGGAGAATGAAGTTCGCGACACCGTACTGCGGTTGCAGGATCCACATCCACAGCAGGGCTCCGATAACGGTCGGGGTAACCCACGGCAGCAGCGTTACGCTTCGCAGAAGCCGGCGACCCGGCAGACGCTGGTTGAGGGCCACGGCAACGATCACTGCAGCCACGACAAGGGCGGTTACAACACCGATAACAAAGATTGCCGTTACGCGGAGCGAGTTCCACAAGTCCCCGCTCTCTGCGAGATGCAGGTAATTGGCGAACCCGTTCCATTCCGGAGATTGCTGCCCGCGGGCCAGCGTGTACTCGGTGAAGCTCATGCCGACGGACTGGGCCACCGGCAGGAATACCAAGGTGCCGACGAACAGGACCGCCGGAAGCATCAGTAGCGCCCCGAACATCTTGTCCTTCGTTTTATGCCTGAGGTTGGTCCGGCGCGCAATGCGGGGAGTGCTCACAGTCTCCATATCTCCTGCAAGGTGATTATCGAACGGTGTCGCGGGCCATTGGCACCCGCGACACCTGTCTATCGGTTATCTGCGCAGAATCTGCACGGACTTTCGTTGTTAGAGCTCGCGATCGGCCCACTCGGCAAAGGCCGCTGCAGCTTCCGCCGGTGATTCTCCGCCAACCGTCACTCGCTGTGCAAGCTCGGCCAGCTCAATGAAGACGTTGGTCATGCGCGGATGCTTCGGAACCTGGGCGATGGTTTCGGCCGCGTTCCCGAGTGGCGCGAGCAGTTCGGTTTGCTGCTCGGGAATATCCGAAAGCGAGTCCCTCGCCACAAGGAAGGGATTCACGTCTAAATAGGTCCGGATCTGCTCGCGGGAGGTTGCGAACTCGATGAACTGCGCTGCGAGTTCGGGCTCAGCCGCATCCTGGGGGATCATGAGCATATGCGCTTCCAGAGTGCTCTGGGCGGGCGTATCGCTGGTACCAATGGGCGGCTGTACTGCGGTGTACTCGAGCGCGCTGTCATTGATGGCGAGAACGCCGCTCATGCCCCAAAGCTGGTCGAAGAACATCCCGATCCGCCCGATTGCGAAAAGGTTTCGGAGGTCCTTGAGGTAAGCGCCTTCGGGGTTCAGCCTCTCGGCGTGTAGCGTCTCGAGATAAGCAAGCGCCTGCAGGTTCTCCTCACTCTCGATTATGACGTTCCCATCGGAGTCCCAGACCCCGCCGCCGAAGCTCATGAGAAGGCTCATGACCGAGGCGCCGCTGACGGGCACCGATGAGGTCGCAACACCCAGTCCGAACACGCTGTTGCCGTCGGCGTCCGTGAGATCTCCGAGGGCGCGAGCCGCTTCCAGGGCCTCGCCGTAGGTTGCCGGCGGGTTGCTCGGATCGAGTCCGGCTTCCTCGAAGAGCTCCACGTTGTAGAACATCACATACGGGCTGTAGAACCACGGGGCCGCATAAAGATTGCCGTCGTAGCGGAGGTCAGCCTTGATTTCGGGGAAGATGTCGTCAATGTACGACTGGGATACCAGCCCCTCGATCGACTGAAAGTAGCCGCTGTTCGCAAAGTCGCTCAGCCAGCCGCGGCTTGCCTGCACGACGTCCGGCGGATTCCCGGCGGATGCCTCGATCAATACCTGCTCTCTGAGCTGACCGTAGGGGAAGCCGATCCATTCGATCGTTACGCCCGGGTTGGCCGCTTCGAACTCCGAGGCGAGCTGCTCGAAGTATGCCTCCGTCCCCTCTTCCTGAATGCTCCAGGAAGCAACCTTTAATACGCGCCCTCCGTCGGCTTCTTCGCCGGAGCCGCTTGCGAACGCGCCCCCTGCAATGAGGACAATCAAGACAGGGACCAGTGTTTTCCAGTGTCGCATATGCGATCCTCCTTTGGCTCTGCGAGCCCGGTTCTCAGACGGCGTCCACGCTCCGGTGGTGTCGCGGCGCCACCTAAATATCGTGGAACGATTTTAGCATATATCGCGGTGTGCCGTAAAGAAAAAAGTGAGACGGATGCGCTCGAAGGCTCACGGCGGGCTGATCTACACGCATCGACTTCCCCTATCTCTGCATAGACCCGCTCGCCGAGCGTTCCCGGCAAGGCGCCCCCCGAGCAACTTTGCGTTGACGCCGGGTCCCGGCGATCGTACTTTTCGTCGATGACGAGCTACATGCCCGCACTATCTGCGGCGGCTCAGCGCGCGGCCGCCGCCGTTCTCATTGCCGGCGCTTTCACCCTGCTGGGCGGCTGCGTGCGCATTCCCGTAAACGAGGACACCCTCTTTCAGCCGAAGGAGTCGGTGACACTCGGCACCTTCATGGCCACCTACGTCGCCGAGCAGCGTGAGGCAGCGGCGCTGGTACTCGAGAACCCGGCGACCTCGGCCCGCGACTGGACGCGTGCGGCGGTCCCCTGGTATCTGAGCCTCATCCTGTCGTTCGATATCGCCGAGAGCATCGAGGCCGAGGACAACCTCGAGCGAATCGGCACGGTGGAGGAGCATCTTCTCGTGCTTGCAGGTGGCGAGGACATGGTGACCCCGGCTGAGATGGCCGAGGATCTCTACGAGGCCGCGACCGCGGCGAGAAGCCGCGAGCTCATCATCATCGAAGAAGGCTCTCACCCCGACCTCCACGAGTTCGAAACCTATGGTGCAGCCTACCGGCGGCTGGTGCACAGGCTGCGCGCAGGGGCATCGAGCGAGTAGCGTCGGGACGTCGAGCGAGTGATCGGATCTTCCGGCCCCTATCGCGTAGCGCAAGGGGGCGAAGCGGTACCCCGCAGGGCCCGCAGCGGGCGCCCGGCGACGCGGAGCAAGCCGACACGGCGCCCGCGGCTCGGCGGGCCCGAGGAGTATGAGCGGAGCACCCGGTCCCCGGCGACCCCACCATACGCCGGCACGGTGTCGGGGCAGCGGCAGCGCGGATGGTCACCGGCAACGCGGACGGTCGGCGGGTTACAGGGGCGCCGGGGATGCGCCCGGCGGTGGAGGCAACCGCCCCTCGGCTCAGTCGAGCTCTCCGACAGCCACGCCGCCCCCATCGAACACCTCGGTGCCGTTGTTACCGAAGCCGGGGTACGCGAACACTGAGCAGTTTCGCCAAAGGTGATACATTAGGTCGCCGTGAGATGCGACAGAACTATGTGCACCCCGCCCGGCTTTCTCGTCTTCGTCCTTGTGGTACTCCTCCTGGCGTGCGCCTCCGCGCCAGGCGCGCGTGCCGCCGAGGCCAAGCCCGTCTATCTCGAGCGTCGGGCGGAAGTGGTTCTTCCGCTGGGCTACGATCGCACGAGCGAATACCCGGTGTTCGTGGTACTGCCGCCCACCGGTCTCGAGGCTGCGCGGGTGGCGCAGTATCTCGGACTCGACCCGCAGAGGCAGGAGGACTTCATCCTGATCCTTCCCGCCGGTCGACCAACGCGGGATGAGTACCTGCCGGACTTTTTCACCTTCGTCGAATGGTACGAGAAGCGAGTGCTGGCCGAGCTCGATTCGGTACTCGAGAACTACAGCGCGGACCCCGAGCGCGTGTACCTCGGGGGATACTCGCTGGGGGGAGATCTCAGCTGGGCGCTCGCGGTGCGCAATCCGGAGCTCTTCGCGGGGGCGGTGATCGCCGGGTCCCGCACGTCCTATCCGGTTGACTCGGCGACGCTTGAGACACTTCGGGGGCGCGGCTTCCGAGGTTCCTTTCTCATCGGCAACCGCGAGAGGCCTGCCCGGTACGACGGCATCAACCGATCGCGCACCGCATTCGCCGAAACGGGGATCGAGCACCAGTATCGGGAATACAACGGAGGTCACGTGATCCCTCCACCGGCGGTGTTTCAGGACGAAATCGCCTACGTGACTCAGGTGACCTCGCTTCCCGCTCCGACCACCCCCGCCGTCCCGAGCGACGCGGCGCGCTTCGCGCTCTTCGAGCACACCAGTCGCGACCGCTTCGCCCTGCGCTTCGCCCTGCCCGCGGAGCTCAATTCGGACGGCTTTTCCGGCCCCAGTGAGGCGGAGATCGGGGTCCGCGTGGAGTGGCCCTGGGAGCGCGTATACCTTCGGACCGCCGCCGGGTACACCCGCAGCAGCCGAACCACGGGAGATTCCGAGCACATCTTCGATCAGTATCTGCTGCTCGCGGGCGGCACTGCGCGGCATATGCTGGGGGCGGGATTCGGCTGGGACTGGTTCCGTGGATTCGCCGACGGCGACTCGGTCCGCCACTATGATCTGATAGCGGTGCACGGCATGCGAAATCCGTGGATCATTCCCGCCGGTCGCGCCGACCCGCTCCGCGTCGACATGCTCACCCTGCTGCGATACCGGATTCCGCGGGGGATCGGCGAGGGTCCGGCCGTCGAGCAGCTTCTGAACCTGGAGGTCGAGTACCTTCTGCGTATCGCCGACCGGGTGGTGGTGGATGCCGGCGCCGGATCCTACACGGTCCAGAATCGCACCGTAGAGGCGCTCTCGGAGTTGTCCGGCGCGTTGGACCATCGCCTGGAGTGGAGCGTCGGGGCCGGGCTCCGCGCGCCCTCCCCTCTGTTGTGGCGAGTGGGCTACCGCGGTATCGGCGAGCGGGCACTCCCCGACGGGAAGCGCTCCTATCGCGGCCTCTGGAATCTGACGCTGGAGTTCAGTTACTGAGACGCGGGGGCCGCGAGGGTTACTCGTCGAAGACGGAAAATCCGGGTACAATTTCTCCCAGGAGAGTGTATGGGAAGTCAAAAGCTCGTTGGGATTGTTTTACTGGTGGTCGGTGCCATTCTTCTGTACTTCGGATTTCAATCGTCGCAGTCAGTTGGAGATCAACTGCTGGAAACATTTACCGGCCGTTTTGGCGATGAAACAATGTGGCTCTTTATCGGGGGTGCGGCGGCGCTTGTTGCCGGTGGGTTTCTGACGTTTTTTCGAAAGTAAACGAGGGCATCCAGCCCGCCTCGGCCGCCCAGTGCGATATCGAGCAGGAGCACATCGATGGCGCCCGAGTCCGCAGGTTCCACAGCCTCGTACGCAGTGGAAACCGTCGACACAACGACGACACCCTGCTGTCCGGCGAGCAACGCCGCCATCCCGTCCCTGACGAGATCTTCGTCGTCGGCGATACCGACGCGGATGATCGACTTCATCGTGTGCATTACTCGCCCCCGCAGCACAGGACCTCACCGAGCGTTCCCCCGCCGCCGGAGACATGCCCATAGAGCCACACCAGGTCTGTTCGGCGTCGAAGCCCGAGCTTGGAGAGCGCGGTTCTCAGATGCGTTGCGACGGTGGTTCGCGCGATTCCGAGCTCGTAGGCGATGACTTTGTTGGTGTGTCCCTGAGCTGCGTAGGTCGCCACCTGTGTTTCCCGACGCGTGAGCCTTTTCGGCCCGGCGGCATCGGGGTCGTTCTCGTGGACCACGATGAAGTGCTTGCCGTCGGTATCGACCTGATCGAACACCGACCAGCGCCCCTGCACGAGTCCCCGCCACAGGGACAGCAGGTCTTCGTCCTTCCCGCGGTGCAGGCGGGCCCGCGCCTTGTCGAGCGCTTTGATGAATTGCCGCAGAGCTTCCCGGTCGGCCTCGGCCTCCGAGCTGAGATGCTCCGCACATCCGTCGGGAGAGAACACCCCGGCCGCTTCCTCGTATCCGCCTCTTGCAAGTCGCCGCCGCAGGCGCGCCGATGCGGCGATATGCACACCGACACGCGTCCACTCTTCCGTCGCTCCCGCCGGGAGCATCGACTCTTCGCCGGCGCATGGGATAGCGAAGGCGATACCGGTGGCGTCGGGATTCACACTGCAGACCGCCCATATGTCGCTGTATCCGAGTGATTCGATTCCGCGGATGATGACCGACGACTGCATATCCCGAACTCCCGCCCGATGGAGCGTCTCGCGGGTTGTACCTGAGTGGGTGCCGCGTGCGACGACAAGCTCGTAGTCGGGGCCGACCTGACGATTATGCAGCGGTCGCGTGAGATCGTAAAACTCGCCTATGTCTCCAAGGTCAACGACCGTGCCGACCTGCACGCGTCCGTCTCCCGACGACGCATCGAACTCATAGGCGAGCAGCCCCGTGCCCAGGCCGCGACGCTCGTAGACATGCTCGGCCACGATGCGTTGCCATTCCCGTTGTGGCAGGTCGACGCGGTAGATTGCATCGAGCAGCTCATCAACCCGGTAGATACCGTTGTGCCGTCTCATTCGTCGTTAGTTTCGCTGAGGAGCCGTACGAGCTGTTGCCGTGATTCGATCCCGAGCTTGGTATAGATCGAGCGCACCTGGTTCGCGATGGTTCTCGGCGATCGTACCCGCCGTTGTGCAATCTGCGAATTACTCAGGCCACGGACTACAAGGAGCGCCACCGCCCGCTCGGCGTCGGTGAGCGCGCTCAGTTGCGCGGATTGCTCGGGAGTGCGAAGTACCACGACGGAGCGGTCGCCCACCGTGATGCGAATGTGTCTGTCGTTCCTGTTGATTGACATCTCGCGACTACCATTTTACCCCGGCGCTGCGTCGATCTCAACACACGTCGCCGGCGCCCGAAAGCCCGCTTGCCCCGAACTGCTTCCCCCTGTAGGCTCGGGGGATGGGCACAGCTTCATCGGAGCCTCACCGGCGGCCCTCGCTTCTATCGCAACTCGGTCTTCTCGTGGCCGCGGTATTCTTCAACATCTTCGCGCGCATGCTCTTCTCGCCCCTGCTGCCGGCGATGGAGCGGGATCTAGGTTTCAGTCACGCGCGGGGCGGATCCTTCTTTTTCTTCATGGCCGCGGGCTACGCCGGATCCATGCTGCTTTCGGGGTTTCTCTCGCGCTACATTACGCACCGCCGGACGATCGGCGTTGCGCTGTTCACCGTATCCGCCGGCCTGGTGATGGTCGCGTTATCTCCGTCCGTGACCTACATGCCGATCGGCCTTCTGGTGCTCGGAACAGGAGCCGGCCTGTACGCGCCGTCGGGGATCACCACTTTGACGCATCTCGTGGAGCCGGACCGCTGGGGAACCGCGACGGCGATCCACGAGGTGGGCCCGAATATAGCGTTCGTGGTTGCCCCCGTCTTCGCCACACTCGTGGTACGCTTTGCGAGCTGGCGCGCCGCGCTCCTCATTGCCGCCGGGGCAACGGTCATGGTCGGTGCCTCGTTTCTGCTGTGGGGAAAAGGCGGGCGATTTCCGGGCGTGCCGCCCCATCTCTCGAAATTGCGGCTTCTCATCTCAAACCACACCTATCCGTGGGTGTTGCTGTTCTTCACCGTCGCCATGGCCGCCTCCCTCGGGGTTTACGGGATGCTTCCAAGCTATCTCGTTGCCGAAGGCGGAATGAACGAGGCTACGGCGAACAACCTCGTAAGCCTCTCGAGGGCGCTCGGTATCGGCGCCATATTTCTCTCCGGGTTGCTCGCGGACCGCATCCGCGTCCGGGTTCTGCTCGCCGCCGCGGCCCTAATAACTGGAAGCGCGACACTCGCCATCGGCCTGCTCTCGGGGCCGTGGCTCGTAGCCGCAGTGCTCATCGAGGCGCCGGTTGCAGCGGGGTTCATTCCGGTGATGCTCCCGGTACTCTCGCGCACGAGCTCCCCGGAACTGCGAAGCCTTGCGGTATCGGTGACGATACCAATCGCCTACATCATCGGCGCAGGCCTCGTGCCGTACCTGCTCGGGGTCGTAGCGGAACGTGCCACCTTCGCGCTCGGCTTTTCGCTTCTCGGCGCAGTCATAGCCGCGGCCGCCATCGCCGCTTCGCGAGTGGAGCCCTCCCGGACGGGGTAGGCCGGTAAGCACGAAGACAAGTGTTGTCGCTGTGAGTGGCGCGATCGCCAACACTCAGGGAAAAGCGCCATAACGGGCACGCCGCGCTACTTCCTTCGTCTCGCAAGACGCGATAGAATTCGACCGCCCGACAAACGGGAGCAGGAGGATTTCGTGAACATAGCTCATTCACATCGGCTCTTTCTCATAAGCAACTCCACCAACTACGAAGGCACGTTCCTCTCACATTGCATGGACGCAATCGGGGAGTTTCTCTCCGACAGTGTGGACTCAGTCCTATTCGTGCCGTTTGCGCTTGCGGACCATAAAGCTTATGCAGACCGCATGCGGGCCCGCCTGGAATCGATCGGCAAGAAGGTGGAATCGATGCATGAGGTAGGCGATGCGAGGGAGGCCGTGGCGCAGGCTCAGGCCATTTTCGTTGGAGGAGGCAATACATCTCGCCTCCTTCGCTCGCTGTACGCGCTCGAGGTGCTCGATGCCGTCCGCGAACGGGTTGCCTCCGGGATGCCCTACCTGGGCTCAAGCGCAGGTACCAATCTCGCCTGCCCAACCATATGCACGACGAACGATATGCCGATCGTCGAGCCTCCATCCTTCGACGCACTCGGGCTCGTACCGTTCCAGATTAATCCGCACTATGTGGATCCCGACCCTTCGTCGCCGCATATGGGGGAGACACGGAAAAAGCGGATCGAGGAGTTTCACGAAGAGAACAACATACCCGTGCTCGGTATGCGCGAGGGGGCGTGGCTCGTCGTCACCCACGGCACCGCACGCCTTGCCGGGGAAAACGGGGCAGTGCTTTTCAACCGGGGTGCGGAGCCGAGGGACATCGCCGCTGGTGAGACACTGTAAGTGCCGCTCAGAAACGCAACTCGCCGTCTTTCAGAACCAGTTGATCGTCGATATAGACCGTCGGACTGAGGATGATCCCGTCTATGTGGACTCCCGCGCTCGTGTTACCACCGAACGTGGCGTTGCTCCCGAAGGCAATGTGCGCGGTACCGTATACCTTTTCGTCTTCCAGCGCGCTGCCCCAGAGCTTCGCTTTCGGATTCGTCCCGATGCCAAGCTCCGCCACTGTCCGGCCCAGCGGCTTCGGATCAAGTACGGCCTTGAGCTCGTCGGCAGCCGCGCCTTCGAGCTCCACGGCCTTCCCACCTTCTACGCGAACATGTAGCTTGCCGTCTATGGTCCCAATGCCTGCGAGAGAGCCGTCGATGATGGTTGTTCCCTGGGCGGTACCTTCTACCGGAGCGATGAAAGCCTCGCCGGTGGGGAGATTTCCCGATTGCCCCTTCTCGTGGTACAGCCCGTGGCTCGAAATACCTCGGCGACCGACGAGTGACATCGTCAGCACCTCTCCGTCTTTCTCGATCCGGGCGGTGTTAGCGCCGTCAAGCATTTGGGCAAGCCGGTTCGATCGGTCTGCAACTTTGCGATAATCGGCAGTGATCGCGCCTTCGGTGAGCATCCGTGGCGTTATACCGGGCATGGTTGCCACCCTCACGCCGGCCTCCGATGCAGCCTTGCGGGCAGCCGTATGCGTTAGCGATCGGAGCGTCGGGCAGAGGCAGATATCTACCTGCTTCATGGCTTCGCCCACCGAATCAGCTGGCTCCGCTCCGCTCACTTCGGTCGGTTCCGAGATCATGAGCACAGGCGCGAGCTTGAGGTGCTGCGCCTCCGCGAAAAGCGCTTCTCCCACCTCTCGCGTCTCGGTGTCTGTCACGATGAGCACACGTTCGCCTTCCCGTGCCCCCATACAGTCTGCAAGTACGATGTGTGCGCCTTCTGCTATCGTCACGCGTTCCTCCCATGTTACCCGGTCGCCCGGCCGGCAAGCAGCTCGCCGGTTACGCGCCCCAAAATGCTTCGCGGCACGATGGTTGGCACGCCGGTCACCTCGCGGAAGACCGCTCGGGCCCGCTCGTTAAACCCCAGGCAGTCCATCACCACGAGGTCCGGCTTGTTCTTGGACAGACGGTGTGCGGTTTCGCGCCACTGAGCCTCACTCGCCGAGTAGGGAGAGATGGCCTCACTGACCACGTCAAGACCGGTTGCGGCCCATTTCTGCTTCATCTGTTCGATCTGTTCCTCGGCAGGTACCACCGCGCCGAGGGTACCCGTTGCCGCAACACCCTCGATAACCTTTCGCAGCAGACGTTCCGGTCGGATGAGGATTTTCTCGCTTCTGAAGTCCGGGAACTCGCCCGTGCAGAAAAGCACGACGAACTCAATGTCATTCTGTCTGCTGAGCTCGAGAACATGCTGCTGCATGCGATCGAGAATGCGGGCCTCGGAGATGGTCACTTCCGTACCATCCGCCATGCGGGTAACCAGAACGTCGTCACCCGGGCGGGGGGCGAGGTCACCGACCTCATCGAAACTGAGTCCGTCGAGCGCTCCGCGCTCCTCGATCTCTATGTCGAATCCGACGGCGTGCCGAAACTCCGGCGTTATGTCCGTTCGCGGCGACTGACCTATGGTCACGGTGCCGATTTTCACGACGTTCGCTCCAGCTTCTGGAAGTGTTTCATCTCTCCGTACAGGGAGTTGAGCGTTGCAAACTCATCACGATCGTAAAACTCCACTCTGCCCGCCGTGAACGCCTTCGCCACCTCGAGACAGAACCGTGCGGCCTCCTCGATGTCGGTTTCTCGGCTCGCTCCCGTACCGGAGCCCGGCACGGGACGCTCCGCGGTGATGGCGACGCCGACCACCGGTGCGCTGCTTGCACATGCGGGTTGGAGGATGCTGTTTATGTGGTGTAATCCGTTGCCGTACGGGGTAATGTCTTGCTGGGAGACGGGGAAGACAAACGGCTGCTTCCCGGTGGACCACTCCATGATGTCGAGCAACTGCTCCCGGACCCGCAGGATGTAGCCCTCCTTGATGGTAGGACTGATGGCGAATCCACGATGGTTTATGACCCGGTTGCCCCGCGTGGTGTCGATCGAGAGTATTGTCTCTATCCGGGGGTCCACCTCGTAGTTGTTCATCGTCTGCATATCGACGGGCGAGCCCATAAAGGGCACCGGGTCGTGTGGCTGAGTGGGGGCATCGGGGCAGATATGGGTGGCGATGATTACGTCACCCTCCAGAACGTCGCCGCGAGCCTTCATGTCGGCCAGCTTCAGCCCGCAGGAAAGCGCAGCAACGGCACCGTCCGCATCGGAGACCATGCCGATCGCCTCCGGACGCGCGCCGATGCCACCGAGGCGGCCGATGATGCCGATCGTCGGAGCAGAGCCGCCGGAGGATCGTCCGTTGCTGCCCTCGGCAAGAATCTTCACGAAGTCGGTCGAGCCCTTCTCTCCCTTTATGGTGTGGACCTCGACGCCGGAGAGTCCTCGCTCTTCGAAGAGCTTCCTCACCGATTCCCCGCTTGCAGAAGCGTCATCAAGAAGCTCATAAATGTCGATAACCTGCCTTAGCATTACCTGCCTCCTCCAAACACGTAGGAAACTATTTCCTTCTGCACCGCGCGCTCTATGTACTCGAACAAAGACGGGTCGCGCATGCCGGCTCCCAGCGGGAGCTCCGCCGCAGGTGCGATCAACAGGGTAAGCTCCGCACCCTCGACGACGTGGGAGGTCGGCACCGGCATGCCGGTCTTCGCATCCATGGTCGCAATGAGATCGGGAAAGGTCGCAAGTCGCTCGTCCGCCTCATCGAGAGTCATGTATTCGTTCCAGAAGGTGAGCTCGCGGCGCGCTTCGCCGTCTGCAAGTACGACCGTTCCGACGTCGAAGCCCTCTACCGTGCGAAGCTCAACCGATTCCGCCTTCCCTCGAAAGACCGATGCCCTCTCAAAGAATCCGGCTGCCGCTTCGGCCGATGTTTCGCCGCCACGAGTCCGCGACTCCTTAAGCACGCGACCAACTCGCATAGCGTAGTCGATGGCACCAACCGCCGCGTTGTCGCTGAGGTAGTCGGCGCTGACGGGATTTCTGGCAACCGCAACGAAGCCGCCGGCAAGCACCGCGGCGTGACGCACGAGTTGGGATACGGTATTGAGGTTGCCTTGCACCACCATCTCAATGTTGCGGCCCTTTTCCGGATCGCCCCCGGCACACGCCTGATGGGTCTCGTAATCCGCAACCTTCTGTAGTCCCATGGATCCCATCAGGCCCATCGGGTGCGCCCGGCCGTTTCCGGCCGCATCGACCACTGGGATGTCAAGCACCGCCGACTGAAACCAGCCGTTGATACTCGCAAGTCCCCCGTTCTCGCTCGTGATGAGCCCGCCGACGTCGATACCGGCATCGATGAGTCGCTCAACCGCTCGGGAGTAGTGGACGGGCTTGGCAAACTTGTCCTGTGCCGCGGGAGCTCCAACTGCCGACGCGGTTACGACGGTCGTATCCTCACCAAGCTCGTCTACCGTCGCCAACAGGGGAGTTCCCACCTCCAGCGCAAGTTGTAGCATGCTGAGCCCCGCTTCGGGATCTCCCCCGCCGCCGCCCCCGAGCAGCGCGCCGCCAAGGACCGCCGCCTCACCGTCCTCGATTGTCAGGCGCCTCATGCCGATCTCGCTTCTACGGCAACTTGGCTCACCGCGTAGGCTGTGACCGTTCCGGCAGCGACCACCGCATCCAGAACCGGAACGCCGACCGCTTCGCTGAGATCGTTGGCGATTCCAATAGTCGAGTAGCCGGTGCATATCAGAACGATTAGCTCGGCGCCCTTCTCAACGAGCTCGCGAGCCGCGGCGACGGCGTTCTCTTGTCCTTCCTTTTCCAGAAGACCAAGTGTGTTCTCTACGCCTTGCGGCCTCGCCTCCGCAACCAAATGCGTCCCCAGTACCTCGGTCACGCATGTGGGGGGACCTTCGGTGATGCCGAGCGCTCCTATTTTCGAGCCCATGCCGAGCGCCATACCGCTGACCGCGCTTCCCGCCCCGATGACTGGGATGGAAAGTTCGGCCCGTAGCTCGGCTAGTGCCGGATCAGCGGCGCAGCTTACAATGAGGGCATCGACGCCGTCGTGTACAAACTGCCGGCCGAGCTTCACGATCTTCGGCATCGCGACCGCCTCACTCTCATCATCGTAAATGCCCCTGGGTTGGTCGGAGATTGAGCGGGAAATCACCGTAAGCCCCGGGAATCGCTCCTCGATGATTCGTCCGTGGCGGTTCACCTCCTCCGGATCGGTGAGCGTAATGACACGAATAAGACCTACCTGTGCCATAGATATCCCTCCTGGAGCGCGGAAGGTCCGGCTACTCGAGGTAGCCGGACCGCACCACGCGCTTATATGTGGTTGCTGGCAACAAAAGGGTAGTGCCTGAATGCTATCTGCGCAAGGCGGACGCCGTACCGGTACCGAAGGACACCAGCGCAGAACCGGCGATAAAACCGCCCGCAAGAATGTACATCGGGCCCTTAAGCTTGTCGCCGTACACCCGCAGCAGGATCGCACGCGTAATGAGGGCGACAGCTGCGGTCCAGCCAGCGATCGGATAGTTAATCAACAGACCCGTGGCGAGGAGAACTCCCATTTGCCTACGGGGCCCGCCGATCGCCTGGATGATCGCACCGGGGACCGCCCAGATGAGCAGCCACCTGAGAACCTCCACCGTGGCGCCTGCTTCGATGGTCGCGACGTACACGCGGTTAACCGGTGGAAACAGATCTTGGCTGAAATAGGCGCCGTAAAAGATGGAGATGAAAACGATCGCCGCAGCAAATCCGAGGAGCTCGGCCATGTACTGCTGTTTTCGGCCCTCCTTCTCGAACTCCGGGTACTTGCCGCTTCCGCGCAGAATCCAGCCGGACTTGAGGTCGTACCCCATGTCGGCGAAAGCCGGACCCGTGGATGCGACGTACCCGACCAGGAAGGCAAGAGCAAGCGGCGGGAACCCGATTATCATACCCAGCACCAGGAAGATCAGTGCCGTGGCAAATGCAGGAAACCAGCCGGCATGCATGGCCGAAAGCCCGACCAGCAATTCCGAACCCATCGCGCCGACGGCAGCGAATAGAACGAAAAGAAGGAGCATACCAAAGGACATATCGGCAATGATACCACCGCCAAGGGCCACAACAAGGGCGCCGATAAGGAAGAATACGAAGCCGCCGCCGAAGCCACGCCGCAGGTCACGGTTGCTGCGGGTGAACTCCTGCTCGGGTTCCTCTCCCACCGGAGCATCGCTCGTCCGTGTTTTGGCTTTGCCCGTCATAAGCAGGATGATCTGTACGAGCGCCACGATACCGGCTCCGATCATCATACCATGGGGAAGGTATATCTCGGCGACGTCCACGCCGACGATCTGTGGGGCGTATCCTCGGATGAGCAAGCCAACGGCAAACGAGCTCAGAGCAAAGATGTTTCCGATCCAGCAGACACCAAAGATGTCCATCGGCGCACCGAGATATCGCCCGATACCGCCAACGACACCGCCGCCTACCAGGGTCAGCGCACGCTTACCACCGGTGTCGCCCGCAATGATCGTTTCAGCGGTGGCAACACCCGGAGGCCAGATCCCGCTTCCTGGAAATGCCGGAGTATCGTAGACCCGAAAGAGAACCGTCATGTCGACGACGAGACCGATGACGGCACCGATAAGCATGATCGGAACGAGCTCCGGGCGGCCGAACAACCACAGGATACCAATGGGTAGAAGCAGCCCGTTTGCTCCACCGAAGGTCGCACCCGAGATTACCGTCTGGATGAGGTTCTGGTGGTGGACACTTCGAAGCCTGCTCATGATGTTGAGCGGAATTCGCGCAACACCCATCGCCACAATGGCTCCGATCACCGAGGTGTTCGGTGTGATACCGACACGCGTGATGAGCTCGGCGCCGATAATCACACCAAGCACTCCCATCAGGATGCCCGGGATCAGGACCATCGGTTCGAATACGCTGGGATGCTTATCCGGGATCTTGGGTTCCCAGGATTCGACCTGCATTCTGTCACGTGACTGATCAGACATCGCTTCCTCCTCCTGTAAGTTTCGAACTACACCCGGGTACCCCAAACAGGAGCGATGGTCAAGAGCAAAACGAACGATTTTCTCACTACACGATGAATTCCATCACTAAATGAACATGCGAGTTCAAACATGATTTACCCAGTCAGTCGGCCATGCGACCGAAGGCGAGAAAGCGACGCTGTGGACGGAGTCTCGGGTGCCGAGATGAGATTAATCTACCGTCAGGATGATCTTCCCGAAGTTCGCGTTCTCTTCCATCATAGTGTGAGCCTGCGCCGCCTGCTCGAGCGGGAACGTGGCGTGAAGAATGGGCGAGATGGTTCCGTCTGCGAGGGCCGGGAGCCACCGATCGCGCAGCCGCGCGATGATGTCGCGTTTCTCGACGACGGACTGTGCCCGCATGGTGAACCCGAAGATGGCCAGTCGCTTTCTGAGCATGGGAGCCATCTGGAATTGCGCCGTCGAGCCACCCATGAGCCCAACAAGGACCAGCCTGCCGAGCGGCTTTAAAACGGAGAGGTTCCGCATAAGGTATTCGGCACCAACGAAGTCCTCAACTTGATCCACCCCTATCCCGACGGTCGCCCGCAGGACCTCTTCCACGAAATCGTGGGTCTTGTAGAGGATGCCGTGATCACCGCCGAGAGACTCCACTTTGTGGAGCTTCTCCCTCGAGCCGACCGTGAAGAATACCGTGGCGCCTGCATGTTTTGCCATCTGCACGGCCGCGGTTCCGACACCGCTTGCGCCCGCGTGAATCAGGATGGACTCTCCCGACTGCAACCCGCCACGCTCAAACACCGTTTCGTGTGCTGTGCAGAAGACCTCCACCACCGCCGCGGCGGTGACATAATCCCAATTCTCCGGGATTCTGAGAGCGAGTTCGGCGTTGAGAAGCGCATATTCGGCATATCCGCCCTCTGCGATCAGGCCGAATACCCGATCTCCGGCGGCAAAGCCCTCTACTCCATCTCCGACCTTCTCCACCACACCGGCAACTTCGAGCCCCGGCACAAGCTCCGAGACCCCGGCAGGCATGGGGTACATCCCTGCGCGCTGAAGGCAGTCGGCACGGTTGACGCCGGCCGCCCGCACCCGGACGAGCAGCTCGGATGCTTTCGGTCGCGGTGTTTCGATGTCGGCGAGCTCGAGAACCTCCGGTCCACCGTAGGAGGGTATAGTCACGGCTTTCATGGCCCTGATCATATGCCAGGCTGCCGCCCCGGTCAATGTCAAGAGGCGCATCCGACATCCGCTAACCGTAGCCCATGCCGACACACCCGACAAGACCAACCGGCGCCAAAGCCGTGTTATACTGCCCGCATGGGACGGATGGTGGAAGCAACGTTCGAAGGAAGCGAAGGAACCGTGTTCTACCGCCGGTGGGACGCGCAGGGAGAGGCGCGGAGGATCGTCTTGCTCGTTCACGGGTACGCGGAGCACGGCGGCCGCTATGCGCACGTGGCCGAGCGGCTCGCCGCCGACGGCGCGGTGGTGTATGCACCGGACCACATCGGGCACGGACGCACTGAAGGCGAGCGCGCTCTGATCCGCGACTTCGAGCATGTGGTCGCGGACCTCCACGCCGTATCCGAAATCGCGCGGGGCGAGGGCGCCGGCCTGCCCCTCATCGTCATCGGCCACTCCATGGGAGGGCTGCTCACCGCTCGCTTCGCCGAGCGTTATCCGGGCGAGGTGGCCGCGGTGGGCTTTCTCGGGGCGGTGATCGGCGAGTGGAACTGGGCTCGCGAGGTTCTCGCGCTCCCGGAGCTTCCGAAGGAGTCGAGCGACCCGGCCGGGATGTCGCGGGATCCGGAGACGGTGCGAGCGTATGCAGAAGATCCGCTCGTCTACCATGGAGGCTACAAGCGACCGCTTCTGGAGGCTGAGGTGCGGGCCCTCGACCGATTCAACGAGGAAATCGAGGCCCTCACCATGCCGGTGCTCTTCGTTCACGGCGAGGCGGACCCCTTCGTGGATCCTGGCACGAGCCGGCGCGCAGTCGAGCGCATGCCGGCGTCGGACAAGGTGATGAAGACGTATCCGGGAGCCCGACATGAGCTGGTGAACGAGCTCAATCGGGACGAGGTGATCGAAGAGATTGCCGGGTTCGTCTCCCGGGTCGCGCCCTGAGAGGTCAGCGCACCCGTTTTCGCCCCGAGTCGAGGAGTTCGGCCAGCTTCGCCGCGGGGTCGCCGAACCTGGCAAGCAGTATCATGGCCGCAATGACATACGGTTTGTAGCTTGCCTGCTTGTAGAGGGGAACCCGATAGCGGTCGAACACCGAGGCGGACACCTCGCCCCTGTCACAGCTCACCCCGCTTATGTCCGCGGGCAGGCAGTGCAGGTACAGCCCCGCCCCGTCTCGGGTGCGGGACATGAGATCCTCGTCTGCCTCCCAGTCGGTGTGTTTCGCATTCTGCGATAGGAGCTCCGCCTCGAGGGCACGGATGCCGTCGGTATCTCCCTCTTCGAACAGCGTGGTGCGCTTCTCCATGGCGGCAAACGGCGCCCAGCTTTTGGGATACACGACGTCCGCATCAACAAAGGCCTCGGCCATGCTCTCCACGCGGGTGAACCCGCCGCCCGAGCGCTGCGCGTTGCGTCGGGCGACCTCCTCGACCTCCGGCATGACCTCGTAACCCGGGGGATGGGCAAGCACCACCTCGGCGCCGAAGCGTGTCATGAGCCCGATGACCCCCTGGGGCACGGACAACGGCTTTCCGTAGGACGGGCTGTACGCCCAGGTCATGGCGATCTTTCGCCCTTTGAGGTTCTCAGCGCCGCCAAAGTGATTAATCAGATGGAGGGTGTCCGACATCGTCTGCGTCGGATGGTCGATGTCACACTGCAGGTTGATGACGTTCGGGCGCTGCTCGAGCACGCCGTCGCGGTGGCCCGCGGTAACCGCCTGAGAAACTTCGCGCATGTAGGCGTTTCCCTTGCCGATGTACAGATCGTCGCGGATTCCGATGACGTCGGCCATGAAGCTGATCATGTTCGCCGTCTCTCGCACCGTCTCCCCGTGAGCGATCTGGCTCTTCCCCTCGTCCAGGTCCTGGACCTCGAGCCCGAGGAGATTGCAGGCGGAGGCGTAGCTGAATCGGGTGCGGGTCGAATTGTCCCGAAACAGGCTTACCGCCAGCCCGGAGTCGAACAGCCGGCTCGAGACGTTCGCCTCGCGCAGTCCCCGCAGGATGTCTGCGGTGAGGAAGGTCGCGTCGAGCTCCGCATCGCTCTTCTCCCAGGTCAGAAGGAAGTCCTCTCCGACCATCGCGGTCGTATCGACGTCTCCCAGGCGTTCGAGCTTGTTCTGTAGCTGCTTCATGTCCATTCGTCTCGGCTCCAATTTTGTGAGTGCTACGCGCGGGCGTCAGTCCACCGATGCTCCGCCTACCGGGGGTCGGGAATCCGGCCGAGGGACCGGAGGATCTTCTCGGGGCTGAACGGCCACCCGCGCATCCACACGCCCGCGGCATCATGGATTGCATTGGCTATGGCGGGTGCCGCGCCGTTTACGCTTATCTCGGAGACCGACTTCGCCCCGAACGGCCCGTAGGGGTCGTCGGTCTCGATGAGCACGGCTTCGAGCTCTTCGGGGATGTCCCCGATCATGGGAACCCCGTAACTGCGCAGGTCCGGATTCAGGCACCGTCCCTCCCTGTCGAAGATCATCTCCTCGTAGAGGGCGTGGCCGATAGACTTCACCACGGCCCCGTAGATCTGACCGAGGGCGTACTCCGGATTCACCGGCGTGCCGCAGTCCTCGAGGGCGTAATACTTGTCCACGGTGACCTTGCCCGTTCGGGTGTTCACCGATACCTGCACGAAGTGGGCGCCATAGGGAAAGGAGAACTTGTCGGTAGTAAACGAGGCCGAGGCGATGAGCTGACCGCTCCCCTCGCCGCTCTGAGTATTCCGGGCGAGCTTTTCGTAGGTGATCTCGCCGTGCTTGCCGCGCGCGATTCCCGGAGAGGCGAGCTCGATGTCCTCCTCACGCTCGCCGAGCACGGCCCCCGCCTCCCGACGGATCTTGTCGGCCATCTTGACCGCCGCATTTCGTGCCGCCCCGCCGGAAAAGTAGGTTCCCGAGGAGGCATACGCCCCTGTGTCGAAGGGCGCCATGTCGGTGTCTCCGGACTGTACGGTTATCCGCTCCATGTCACATTTCAGCACTTCGGCGGTCATCTTGGCGCTCACGAGGTCCAGACCCGTACCGAGGTCGGCGCCTCCCGACTGCACAAGAAAGGTCCCGTCGCCGAGCATCTTCACCGTGGCGGTAGCGTGGTCGAGTCCCGGAAGGCCCGAGCCCTGCTGCACCGTGGCGAAGCCCTTGCCGATCTTCACGTCCGGGTCCGACGACTCTTCCCGGGTGCCCCAGTTGATCATCCGGGCTCCCTGCTCGAGGGCGGGACCGAGCCCGCAGCTTTCCGCCGGCGCGGCGGCGCCTTCGCGGCCCTCACCGAGGCACTTGAGGATCTCGAGCATCGCTCCCTCGCTCACCCGGTTCTTCTCCACAAGCTCCAGGTGGTCCATCCCGAGCTCCGCCGCGAGCTCCTTTACGGCCACCTGCAGCGCGTAGTTGGCTTTCGGGGCACCGTAGCCCTGGTAGGCCCCGGTCGGCGGGCGATTGGAGTAATAGGCGACGACGTCGAAGGCGGCATTGTCACAGAGAAACAGCGGCAGACTCTTGGACACCCCGTTCATGGGAACGGTGAGCGCGTGGGCCCCATACGCACCCTGATTGGACTCCACCTTCATGTACATTGCCGTGAAGGTCCCGTCGCGCTTTGCACCGAGCTTGACCGTGATCCGCATCGGCTTGCGGGTGGAGTTCGCGATGAACTCCTCTTCCCTCGTGTACTGCTGAAACACCGGCCGCCCGGTCTTCCACGCGCAGAAGGCGACGAGGTCCTCGATGTTGACATCCTGCTTCGAGCCGTAGCCGCCGCCGATCCGCTCCTTTATGACGCGCACCTTGTTCTCGGGCAGATCGAGGAGCGTCGCCACGATGCGTCGCACGTGATACGGGACCTGGGTAGAGGCATGAAGCACCAGCCGGTCGCCCTCGACTTTCGCGTAACAGGTGTGCTTCTCCAGCGGCGTGCACTGCACCTGCCCGGTGGTATAGGTGCGCTCGATCACCGTGTCCGCTTCGGCAAAGCCCGTGTCCACGTCTCCGATACCGCCGGAGACCGACGCGGCGATATTGCGCCGCGGGTTGCCCCCCACCGGAAATTGATAGAGCACCGCCTCCTCGGCCGGGTCCGCTTCACGATTCAGCTCATCGAGATCGTCCGGAGCGCCTTCGACGTAGCGCACGGGTCCGCCGTGGACCAAGGGGGCGTTCTCGGCGGCCGCAGCGTCCCAATCGAGCACGGGATCGAGGACCTCGTACTCCACCTCGATCAGGGCGAGCGCCCGCTCGGCAATTGCGGGGCTCTCGGCGACCACCGCCGCAACACGGTCGCCCACGTGGCGCGCCTTGCGGGATAAGAGCATGCGGTCGTAGGGTGAGGGCTCGGGAAAGCCCTGCCCGGCCTGTCCGTAGGTCTTCTGCGGCACGTCACGGTGTGTGAACACCGCCACGACGCCCTCGAGGGCTTCCGCTTTCGATGTATCGATGGACTTCACCCGGGCATGGGCGTAGGGGCTTCGCAGGACCGAGAGCACGCAACCGCCGGGCTCCACGCGGTCTTCCACGTAGACCTTTTCCCCGGCAACCATCCGGGCGGAGTCCTTCTTCGGCGCAGGCTTCCCGACCACGTCGTAGTCCGCCCCGAAGGACGGAATCTGCGTGTCGGGACGGAAGTCGGGGTCCTTCATCCGGGCCGCGGCAAGCTCCACCGCATCGAAGAACTGCCTGTACCCCATGGCCCGATTAAAGAGCGGAGAGAGGGCGTCCTTGATTGCATCACGGTCCGGGTCGGGGTTGCGGGCGAGTAACTCATGAATCATCAGCGCGGCGGCAGGGGCGTTGTAGCCGGACTGAACGCAGCCGGTCTCTACCATGGCCTGCTCGACGATTCCGAGGGTACGGCCACTGCGAAGGGATTCGACGGTGCGCACCTCCCGGCCCTCGAGCTGCGGCGCAAGAAGGAGGTTGGCACCGACTACCTTGCCGTCGAGGAGAATCGCGTCGGAACCCGCGAAGCCGAAGCCGTCGTCGGAGTTCCTCACCGAGGGAATGCCCAATCGCTTCAAAAGAGCCTGCGCCCGTTCGCCGGGCCCTGCCTCGGCCTCTACGTTCCTCCCGTTCAGGGTAAAGGTTATGGTCATGAGGATACCTCCCGGATGCAGGCACGAACACAGTCGGCGATGACCACCGAATTGATGTAGCGTTTGAACTCGACACTGCCGAGGATGTCGGCCTGCGGGCTTATCGCCTCGGCGATGGCCGTCTCGAGCTCCTCGCGCTCGGTGAGCTCCCCGGAGACGATGCCGTCTTCGACCGGGCGCAGGCGCATTGGACGCTCGCCAACGCAGCCGGCGGCGACGACCGCCCGCCGGACGCTGCTCCCGGCGCCGCTGCCGCGGCCGGGACCGCCGGGCCCACCGGTACCGCCGCCCCCGCTCCCGCCGCGCGGCTCGCCGGGGACGATCTTCACCGCGGCGCTCACCACCGGAAGCGCGAGGTGCGAGCGGGACTCTTTGACCGCGCGGCAGGCCCCCTCGACCGCCGGGATATGGAACCGCAGTATTAGCGCACCCCGATGTTCGGCCACGTACTCCTCGACCGAAAGGGTGCCTTCGCTCGTCTCCACCTGCGCCTCGAGTGCGATGAGCGCGGGAATCAGATAGGAGTCCGGCCGTCCGGCACCGACGTTTCCCCCGATGGTTGCCACGTTGCGAACGCTCCGGGTGGGGATGAATCCTGCCGCCCGGCTCAGTGCCGCCGGCACCTCGGTATGCTCGGAAAGCTCCTGGAGTGTCACCCCGGCCCCGACAACGAAGCCGTCGGAGCGGACCTCTATTTCGTCGAGTTCGAGATCATCGAGGCTCACCACTCGCTCCGGCGCCTCGCCGCGCTTCGCTCCGGCGGCGTTGTTGACCTGCGTTCCGCCGGCTAAGTACACATAGCCCCGCTCGTGCAGGGAAACAGCCTCTTCCACCGAAGCGGCTCGTTTGAACTCACGTATCATACCGTGTCTCCCGTGAAGCAGTGCAGCTTCATATCACCCCGGCCTTTTCGTACAGGCGCCATGCGGCGGCATTGGCCCGCTCGAAAAGCCGTTCCTCATCGAGCCCGACGACCCGGCCGTTTTCGACCGCGACGTGGCCGTTGACGATGGTATAGTCGGCACCATGATTGTAGCCCGAGAACACGAGCGCCGCCAACGGATCGGAGAGGGCGCCCGCGTACTCCAGCTTGTGCACATCGAAGAGCGCGAGGTCCGCGCCGCGACCGACCGAAAGCGTGCCGACCCCGCTCACACCGAGTAGCGCCGCGCCGTTCTCGGTGGCCATACGCAGCACGTCCCGGGCCCCGAGGGCGTCGGCGCCCCGGGCGACCCGCTGCAGCAGGAGGGCGTTTCGCA